>JACQQW010000215.1 GCA_016206745.1 Candidatus Omnitrophota bacterium
AGTGTCCAAAAAGTGTCCAACCTTGGTTCAAATTGATTCAAGTTGGCTTAAATTGGTGGAAATAAAAAAACTCTGCCACTCGACGACAAAGCATGAACATTAAACAATTTCAATTACTTACGAAACCCGCCCCAAACGCATCCCGAACGAAGCGCGCTAGCCAGCTGCGCTACTTCCCGAAAATTTCAACAAATCAGAAGCTATTTATACCAAATTTCCTTAATGCTGTCGAGTACGACTTTCTAATATGTTCACTGTCCAGAATGCTCGCGTATTTTGCCAGAATATCGGTTTCGATATTGACCACATCCCCCGGGCTTTTAGCGCCCAAGTTGGTGACGGTCAATGTGTACGGGATCAAATACACGCTAAACTCAGTTTTGCCGACTTTTCCGACCGTCAAAGATATGCCATCAATGGCCACCGACCCTTTGGGCACTAGATATGTACGGCTGATTTTAGAAATCGTAATGGTCATGGCCACCCAATTGGGTCGCCGTTCAATGGATTTGACCATACCCAGCTCATCCACATGCCCGGTGACAAAATGGCCGCCGAAACGGCTGTCAGCTTTAAGGGCCAATTCCAGATTGACCTCATCTCCCGCAGTTATATTTTTAAGGGAGGTTTTCTCAATGGTTTCTTTCATCAAATCAAAAGAAACCATATTTCCTTTTTTGGCGGCCGCCGTCAAACAGACCCCATTGATGGCCACACTGGCGCCGGGCTTAATGCCTTTGGCCAATTTGGCCGTGTCCACATCCAGAACGATCAAATTTTCTTGATGCCGTATGGCCTTGACGGTCCCCAACTGTTCGATGATGCCGGTAAACATTACAAATAACCCTCCATTAAAATATCTTCGCCGATCCGCCCCACAACAGTGTCCTTCAATCGCAAAGCCTGATCTAAACGCTTAATATTTAAACCGCGCACCGACCCCATTCCCTCTCCCACAATGACCGGCGCCGTATAAATCATCATTTTATCGACCAGCTCATGCTTTAAGGCATTACCAATGACCCGGCCCCCGCCTTCAATCAAAATATGGGCGATGTCCTGTTGTGCTAAACATTTCATCACCCAGGTTAAATCGATCATGCCGTCTTTACAGGGCGCTTGAATGACCGTTGCATTGAGTTTCTTTTTAGATCTTGAACCGGTAAAAATCAGCACATCTTCCGGCGCCGCGCGCTCAAAAATTTTTGCGTGGGCAGGCGTGCGCAAACGGGCGTCCAGGATGACTTTCTTAATACGCTTTTTAGGCGATGCCTCCAGGGCCGGATCATCGTTGAGCACTGTATTAATACCGACTAAGATGGCATCAAAACCAAAACGCAACCGGCGGCCGTACTCCCGGGATTCTTTGGAGGTGATCCATTTGGATTCCCCGCTTACAGTGGCTGTTTTACCATCCAAAGTCTGGGCGATTTTAGCGCTGACAAAGGGCATGCCGGTGGTGATGTATTTATTAAATGCTTCATTGAGCCGGGTCAATTCTTCTTTCAAAAACCCAGCCTCAACGGCGATCCCGGCTTTGCGTAAAAGCTTGATGGATGTTCCGTTCATGCGCGCATTAGGGTCAAGTACGCCGACAAAGACGCGTTTAATTCCCGCTGTGATGATCGCCTGCGTGCACGGGGGCGTGCGGCCGAAATGGGAACATGGCTCCAGGGTCACATATAAGTTCGCGCCCCTGGCCTTTGCGCCGGCCTTGGCAATGGCCATGGCCTCGGCATGCGGCCCGCCGCAAAACGGATGCCAACCCTGCGCAATGACCTTACCCGCTTTGACAATGACCGCGCCGACCATGGGATTGGGCGAAACTTTCCCCCAGCCCTTGAGGGCCAATTCATAAGCGCGGTGCATATAGATTATGCGTTTATTCATTAGTTTAAGTTATACTCGGAAAAAGTCCCGACTTTTTCCGAGTATGGTCGGGACTTATTTTGGTTTGGCCGCCACTGCCGCTTTCATGCGCTCCACCAGCGCATAGTCGATGGACGTTTTGCCCACATGGGTGTAGGGCTTGGCCTTGCCGTGGGCGTCGGAGCCGCCGGTCGGCAGCAGTTTGTGCTTTTTTGCCAGGCCTTCATAAAACGCGGTGACGGTGTCGGAACAATTGGGGTAATACACTTCCAGGCCGTCTAAGCCGGCCTTGGCCAGGCGGGAAATCAATTCGTCTTTTTGTGTGAGCATGGGATGGGCCATGACCGCCAGGCCGCCGCTTTGATGGATGATATCAATGGCTTCAAACGGGGTTTGTTTGAATTTGGACGCGTATCCCGGCCGTCCTTCGCCGATATATTTCTCAAACGCTTCTTTGAGCGATCCTACCCAGCCCTTTTCCATCAAAATCTGGGCCAAATGCGGGCGCCCCACCGCCCTGGACTTGGTCAATGCGCAGACTTCTTCCAGTTCGACATTATTGATCCCAAGGGCCTTTAACTTGGAAATCATTTCTGTCATGCGCTTCACCCTCGCATCCAAAAAAATCCCGCATTTTTCCACCAGCGGCCCTTTATGATAATCGATAAAATACCCCAGCACATGCACGTCTTTGCCTTCAATTTCCGAAGAGAGTTCAATGCCGGGCACAACTTCAATGCCGCGCGCCAGGGCGGCCCGCACCGCGGGCCCCACCCCGTCGATGGTATCATGGTCGGTGACGGCGATGCAGGCAAGCTGCGCTTTGGCCGCATCGGCCACGATTTCTTCAGGGGAATCGGTGCAGTCGGAATAATACTTGTGCATGTGCAGGTCGGCAATCTTTGGCATATTAATTAGACGGCCCTGCGATTTCTTTTTTATGGATTTTGTCCAGGATGCCGTTGACGAACTTGCTGGATTCCAAATCGCCGTATTTCTTGGCCAGCTCGACCGCTTCATTGATGGCCACCTTGGGAGGGACCTCGGTGGAAAATTTCAATTCAAAAAAGCCTATGCGCATGACATTACGGTCAATGACCGCCATGCGTTTTAACTGCCAATTGGTGGCGTATTCGGAAATCTTTTCGTCGATGGGCCCAAGGTTGGCATTAACGCCTTTGGCCAGGGCGGTTGAATAGCCGATGATCTCCCGGTCTTTGATGTCTTTGGTGTCATCGGCCTTCCAATAATCGGCCAGCACCACTTCCAAAGGACGTTTGGTGATGTCGAATTGGTATAAAATCTTTAAGGCGTGTTCACGCGCTAGAGTGCGGCGGCGCATAGTAAAGCTAAAACTCCCCCCGACCCCCTCTTTATACTAAAGAGGGGGAGAGAAAACTATTTAATTTGTTTTAAAAGGGCAATCATTTCCAGCGCTGACCGGGCCGCGTCCAGGCCTTTATTGGCCCCGCCCTTGTCCTGCGCGCGCTTCTGCGCCTGATCGACGGTATCGGTGGTCAAAACGCCCATGATGACCGGCTTGCCCGTTGCCAGGGAAACCTGCATCATGCCGCGACCAGCTTCATTGGCCACCACCTCAAAATGATAGGTCTCGCCGCGGATGACCGCGCCCAAACAAATCACCGCGTCCACGTTTTTTTTCCGCGCCAATTTTAACGCCGCCGCGGGAATTTCAAAAGACCCCGGCACCCAAATGGTGGTGATCTGTTCGTCCCGCAGGCCGCTGCGTTTAAGCTCCATCCAACAGGCATTGAGCAATGCTTTGGAAATAAAATCATTGAAGCGGGAAGCCACAATGGCAATGTGAAATTTAGAGGCCGTAATTCTTACGGAAGGTTTGGCGGCCGCTTTGATATTTTTTTTCTTTTGCGCGGCCATTAGAGAATATGCCCCAATTTTTCTTTTTTGGTTTTCAAATACTGTTCATTCTTGGGATTGTGCGGGATTTGAATGGGGACGCGTTCGGCCACTGACAGCCCATAACCTTCCAAACCCACGATCTTACGCGGATTATTGGTCAATAAACGGATCTGCTTCACCCCTAAATCCACCAGGATCTGCGCGCCGATGCCGTAATCGCGCAAGTCCGCCGGGAAGCCCAGGGCCTGGTTGGCCTCGACCGTGTCCATGCCGTCGTCCTGCAAATTATAAGCCTTCATTTTATTGACCAGTCCGATGCCGCGGCCTTCATGATGGCGGATATAGAGCAATACCCCGGCCCCGGCCTTGTCAATGGCTTTCATCGCGGCCTTCAGCTGGCTGTTGCAATCGCAGCGCAGGGAACTGAATATATCGCCGGTCAGGCACTCGGACTGGGCCCGCACCAGCACCGGCACGGTGCTGTCAATGGCCCCTTTGACCAGGGCCACATGCACCACATCATCAACCAAAGATTTATACGCGACCATTTTAAATTCACCGAATTCCGTCGGCAAATTCGTCTCTTCCACGCGGGTGATGAGCTTCTCGGTCTTGCGGCGGTATTCGATCAAACTGTCGATGGTGCAAATCTTCATCTTGTGCTTATGGGCGAACTGGATCAGATCATTGGTGCGGGCCATGGTCCCGTCTTCGTTCATGATCTCGCAAATCACGCCTGCCGGGGCCAGGCCGGCCAAACGCATCAGATCAACCGACGCCTCGGTATGCCCGGCGCGCACCAGCACCCCGCCGCGGCGCGCCCTTAAGGGGAACAAATGCCCCGGGGTCACCAAATCGCCGGGCCTGGATTTAGGATCGATGAGGACCTGCACGGTCTTGGCCCGGTCCCCCGCCGAAATACCTGTGGTCACGCCATAGGCGGCATCGACGGAAACGGTCCAGGCCGTATTGCATTTTTGATGTTTGGAATTCAGGTCTTCCTTCATGGGGTGAAGATCCAGATCGCTCAGGCGCGCATCTTCCATGGGAACGCAAATCAGCCCCCTGGCGTGGCTTGCCATAAAATTAATGGCTTCGGAGGTAATGTGCTGGGCGGCAATCAGCACGTCCCCTTCATTCTCACGGCCTTCATCATCCATGACAATGACCATGCGGCCCTTTTGAAGTTCTTCTAAAATCTCAGGTATCGAATTAAACATATCATCCTCCAAAGAAGAATAAAAGAAGTTAGAGTATAGGCCAAATTTTGGCGCTTGTCAATGCCTTTGGCCGACGCTATAATGGAACATGCGCCTGGAACGACTGATTGCCCAAATTTTGATCCATAACAAACAGACCCTGGCCACGGCCGAGTCCTGCACCGGCGGCCTTTTGGCGCACACCTTGACCAATGTGCCGGGATCTTCCGCGTTTTTTATGCTGGGGATAGTGGCTTACGGCAATGCCGCCAAGACCAAAATATTGAAAATCCCCGCTTCTCTTATCAAGAAACACGGCGCGGTCAGCGCTGAGGCGGCCAAAGGCATGGCCATAGGGGCGCAGGGAATCCTCAATACGGATTATGGGTTGGGCATTACCGGCATTGCCGGCCCGGGCGGCGGCACTAAAACTAAACCGGTGGGATTGACCTATATTGCCGTGACAGACGGCCATAGAACCATTGTGCAACGATTTCAGTTCAAAGGCACCCGCCTGCGCAATAAAAACCAGGCGGTGGCCGCGGCGTTGAGAATTCTGCGTCAAATGCTGCCATGAACCAGACAAAGCACTTCGTTGTCGGTTCATGGCAGCCATAAACCGAATGGTTTATGGCTGGTATAAACAAAAAGATTATATATAATACCCCTCATGGATTTAAAGCCCCGTTTGCAACGCTGGTTCAAGCCCCGTTTCGCGGTCATTTACCCCTTTGGGGTCCTGGTGCTTTTATTCGGCTCCTGCAATGACCATTCTCTGGGCGCAGGAATCGGTTACATCATCGCCGGGCTTCTCATTCGCCTCTGGTCCAATGGTTATGCGGTCAAAAACGACAAACTGACCACCTCCGGCCCTTACGCTTTTGTGCGCAACCCCCTTTACCTGGGAACATTCCTGATTGCCATAGGTTTTGTCATCGCCTTGAATATGTCCTGGATGGGGATTGTGTTCCTCCTGGCGCTGACCTGGGTCTATTATAAAACCATACAAAACGAACAAGGGATGCTAAGCGACAAATTCGGGGACGCTTACCGCGCATACGCCGCAAAAGTGCATGCCATGGTCCCCAGCCTGCTTCCCTATCCCGACGGAGATAAATGGCCGTTTAGCCTGCAAAGGCTCATTGACAGCAAAGAACATAAACCTTTCTTTTGGGTGATCATTCTTTTAATTGTTTTTCATCTTAAATCCAGGCTGTTTTTAGAACACCAGCCCATGACCACCAAGACCTGGATCTTAGCAGGCTTGGGCGTACTGCTGGTCTTGCTGGACATCCTCTACGAAATGAACAAAAATAAAATCCATCGCAAATGAAATTGCCCGCGCACATTAAGGCAGCGAAGCTTTCATGGGTGGCATTTTTCTTGGTCCTGGCCCATATGGCCGTTTTCCTTTATCTGAACACCCGCCCCATTTACTGGACCCACCAGGAAATGCTCTGGCACGGCTTTTTTTGGTCCATGGATGACGCCGACCGGCTCACTTTGCACCAGGGCCTTTATTGGAAGGATTTCCTCAAGCCTTTTTATCCGTTCTATGTCGAGGCCATTTTCCGCGCGCGCCAGGTGTCTTATGTGGCGGACATGCTGTTTTTTAAATTCTGGCAAATGTTCGGGCAGGTTTTGTTAAGGAACTATACGCTGGTCCTTCTGCATGCCCTCAACGTATTTTTGGTATGGAAAATCACCTTTCATTTGACCCGCCAGAAAAACGCGGCCTGGCTTGCCGCGTTGATGTTATTAAACAGCGGGGTGGCCCTGGCGACCCTGATGTTCCCTTTCCGCAGCGCGAAACTCCTGGTCATGACCTTGTTCTTGACGGCCTGGTTTATGGCCGCCCGCGGCACATTCCTGCAACGGCCATTGACATACCGGCTGTGTTTTTACGCCGTCACTGTGCTGGCTTTATTGACCGATGAAAATTCTTATTTTTTCATGCCTTTCGTGTTCCTGTCCATAGGGATACGGGACGGCTTTAAAAACATCCTGCGCCCCAGGTTCTTTATAGAAACGGCGCTGACCTTGGCCGTGTTCGGGCTGTCGGTAGCCGGCATTTATTTCCTGGTCCTGGCCCTGCCGCAACAATATTTGGCCTGGGGTATCGTCGGGGACGCCCTGCGGCATCTATGGGTCTATTGGCAGACGCCTGGGGCGGTATTTTCAGACCTGGGAAAAGCTTTTTTCGGCCATTTTTTGCGCCGGGACTTCGGCTATTGGGATTTAAGTCTGTGGGGAATACTGGCGGCGATATCTGCCCTGGGCCTATTGGTTGCAGGAATTTGGGAAAGGTCGTGGTCGCGCCAACAGATATGGGTCATGGCATCTTTGACGTGCCTTATAGCGGTAAAGGCGTTCTTATTGCCCCACAATTCCGGCGTCCACACCCCTCCGCTAATGCCCCAAGGCACCGTTTTTCCAAGCCTGTTCTTCTTTAGTTACTATTACACGTACGGCGAGGCCGTGCTTTTTGCCCTGATCGCCGGATTGTTCTTAAACGGGGCGCTCGCCAAACACCGGGCCATGCCCGCTGCGGCATTGGTCCTTTCTTTGTTCATCGGCCTCTCCAGCGCCATCCATTTAAAAGACGGCCCCGAGGACACTTTGCGCTACCACCTGCTATGGGAGCCCCATCGCCAGCGAATCGTCAAGAATGTCCTGGACCTTGAAAAATTCCTGGCCCGCAAAAATGACCTGCCGGTGTATGTTTCTTTTAAAAGCGGGGATTATCCCCTGGCCAGGGGGCGGCTGTCCGAGCACCCGCTTATTCCCAGCCGGTATTGCCAATATGTGCTGCTGCGTTATTTGCGGGACATTGAAGCGGGCCGGGTGATCATCTCTTTGAAGAATGCGCGTCCCCTCAAACCATTGCCGTATCCGGATGAATTGAGCAATGCCCGTTTTTTTCTGGACATGGCCACGGGCCAGACCTGCGATTTACAGGCGGTGCGGCAAAAATACGGCCTTGAGGGCATGTCCCCCAACATCGTGACCAAGCCGGGAATGAAATCTTTGTTAGTCACAGACCCCCAAGCCAAGGAAGTCATTTTCTTTATCAAAGGCCGTGCCCAGTTCTTTCTGGAAGCCAATAATACCCACCGGGCCACCGGGGAACAAACTTACGGGCAGGCATATGAAATGGTCCGTTTAAGTTTTAAAGACGCCGGTCTCCAAGCGCCCATCACCATCAACCTCCTCATTGCACCGCAACAAGGTCAAACCGTGGAATTAGCCGGGCCGTTTGTCATGTAAAGAAATTTGGATAAAATTTTATTGCGGAATAAGCGTCATTGTGACCGTGGGCTGGCCGGGGAAAAGCTCATCCGCAAGGCCATTGTACTGGATGGCGGTGCTGGTGTCGAAATTCACCCGCACCTTGTGGCTGGCGATGCCGTTTGTGATGGTGATGGGGGTTGAAAGCGTGTCCGGGGTGGGCGTGATCCCTCCGGGCACGGTCACTAAACATTCGGCCTCAGCTGCCGCGGAATTTGAATACACACAACCTCCGTTTGGCCCATTCGCAGCGGTTGTATATCTGCCTGCGCCGTCATTGCCTTTAACGGTAAAAACAGCCGACGGGGTCACCCTTACTTGCGTGTACGTGCCGTCCGGCACATTAAGCCCGGCAAAGAAATTACCGGCCGCTTGTCCGGAATTAGCGGCGGCGATGTCAATCGTTGTCGATGATCCATTAGAAACAGTAACCCAGGAAGTGCCGTTATACATTTCAAACAGGGTCACCGTCACTTTATAAACGTTTGAAGGCCCATCCGCCAGCACCGGTTGGGAAAATAAAATCCCCAACATGATTGTCAAGGGGGCTTTCATGCGCAATAAGAAAATGCCCATTTTATGTCCTTCCTGCTTCCACGGTCAATCCTGCAGGCGTTTCCGTCCACTTTTCCACCACAATGTCAAAGTTTCTTTCAACAGGATCCAAAATTTGTTCACTTAAATCTTTAGTCGGAAAAGGTTGATCGGAGAATTTAAACGCGTCACGAATATCTTTCCAGGTGTTAAAGGCCACGGAAAACCTTAATTGCCCGCCATATTCCTGGCTC
This sequence comes from Candidatus Omnitrophota bacterium, assembly GCA_016206745.1. GTDB lineage: Bacteria > Omnitrophota > Gorgyraeia > Zapsychrales > Fredricksoniimonadaceae > JACQQW01. Next base: position 9,026 of record JACQQW010000215.1, read on the forward strand.
CCCTTATTATCGTCCCAGGTAAAAAATTCCGCGCGGATATTAGTGCTCAAGCGGGCCTCCAACCTTCCCTTCCAGCCGACTTTATCGGAAAATTTATCAAGATCATACCAAAATCCGCTGCCGAAAACCTTCAACCACGGCACATACGGTACCGGGGCCCCCAGCTCATAATCGACCCCATCGGCCGCGCGCTCAAACACGGTCACACTCGATGACTCTTCCACATTCCTTTTCCCGGTCACGCCAAAATAAGTGTTCACCCGGGCTTCCAGAATCTGCCCCAATGCCTCCGCCCCCACCCCCACACGGCCATGTTGATGCAAATCCTGATAGTCGCCAAAAACATTTAAACCAAGAATTAAATTTTGGGACGCCATCCTGCGGTAACCTGTTCCAAAATTATAGGTTGTTTTGTCAACCCGCTTGTTGATGCGCGGCTGAATAAAAAATGTGTTTATTTTCCCTTCATCCTGATACAAAGGCTGAACGGTCTGAAAATAAACAGTGGGTTTTTGATGGGTTTCCACTTTGGTGGACAACTCAATGCGCTTAAGCCACGCGGGGAAATCTTTATCATTGTTTTGGGCGGAAACAGGGGAAATAAAAAGAGAAAAGAAGGCAAAAGCGGTAA
>JACQQW010000022.1 GCA_016206745.1 Candidatus Omnitrophota bacterium
GCCACATACATGCTGATGATCAAAATAGCCGGGTGCCGGGATTTCATAAATTCCCCTGGGACATACCGCTAATTTCGGGGACATGTACGGTTTTTGTACGTGTCCCCGGAATTAGGCGGCCCCCAAAATTCCTTAATTAAATAAAACAAAAACAAGCTATTGCCGATCAAATACCTTTTCCATAAACGCCGCGGCTCACAGATCAAACGAAACAGCCATTCCAAACCGCGGCGCTGCATCCAGCGCGGCGCCTGGGGCTTGAGTCCCGCCAAGAAATCAAAGGCCGCGCCAACGCCGACCATCACCGGCACGTCCAAACAGTCCCGGTGGAGTCTCATCCAGAAATCCTGCTTGGGGGACCCCAAACCAACCCAAAGGATGTCCGGCATGCTTTGGTTGATCGCAGCGATGACTTTTTGGTCTTCCATTTGCGCCGTTGGGCGAAACGGCGGTGAAACCATGCCGACAATATTAATACCGGAAAGCTCTTTTTTCAAGCATTGTTCCAGGTGCCCGATGGCCTGAGATGTGCCGCCGAAAAAATAATGGCGCAATCCAGATCTCCCGCAAAGGGCGCGCATCAAATCCGGGCCATAGGCGCGCCCAACATGCGGACACCCTTTCGCTTTGGCCAGCCACACCACGGGCATACCGTCGGGCGTGACCATGTCCGCGGCATTGACGATGTCCCTGTACGCGCTGTCCCGGTTGCATTCGACAATGGTTGATACCGGGGCCACGCACACATAGGCCTTGCGCCTTGCTTTGACCCAGCCCTCAATTTCCGCGCAGGCCAGACCCAAATTGACCGCGCTGACGCGGACACCTAAAATGTCGATGCGTTCATGCATGGTCGTTTTTCATATAAAGCGTCTGTGTCGGGTAAGCGAATTCAATGCCTTCCCGTTCGAATTCACGCATAATAGCAAAATTAATTTGCTGCTGTTTATCCATATAAACATTGTAATCTGCGCTTAAAACATAATAAACGATCTCATAAATAAGGGCTGAATCCCCGAAACTTCCGAAATGCACGCGGTCTGTCTGAACCCCTGCTATGCGCAATATATCGCGGATTATTGGCATGACTTTTTCTGCTTTACTTAATGGTGTCTGGTAAACAATGCCGATCTTAAATGCAATGCGGCGCATTTGCATACGTTTATAATTCTTGACCCGGCTTTTAGTCAAATCCGAATTGGCAAAAACAAGCTGTTCGCCGGAAAGGCTTCGAAGGCGCGTGGTTTTGAGTCCGATATGCTCGACCGATCCCATGCTGTCATCAATGATAATAAAGTCGCCGATCTCAAAGGGCTTATCTAAATAAATGCATACGGCACTAAAAGCATCGCCTAATACCGCCTGAGAAGCCATTGCAACAGCGATTCCCCCAATGCCTATGCCTGCCACTAATGAAGTAATATTGACGCCGAGATTATCCAAAATAAAAATTGTACCCAAAGCCCACATGACCCATTTCATAAGCCACACCACACTTTTAATCATGGCCTGCGAAGATGGATTATCGGGACCCATGCGCTTTAATAGAGTTTTATTTACGCTATATTGGATGATCTCCTGTAATAACAAGATGGAGCGGATCGTAATCACAAAAACCGCCGCATACCGGACAAGCAGCCGCAGTGTTTCAGGTAAAACGAGCCCTGATACGGCCATATACAATGCAACAACGATAAAAACCGGCCATCCGATTTTGGAAAGGAGCATGACAATAAAATCATCAAAATCGGAAACAGTTCTTGCGGCTAATTTGCCTAAATGAAAAACCATGACCCTCTTGGCAAATGACAAACCAATAAGCAGCGCTAAAAAAGCCAATAAAGCGGCTGCATAGTCCTGGATCGTATTCTTGAACACCATGGTCTCCAACAGTGTATTTAAATGATCAATTAAACTCATCATAAGTCTCTTTCCTCCATAATTAAAATATCAACCCGTTATAGTACGAAATTTAATAACGAACATTGCTCAACTCCGCCGGAAAACCGTAATCATAAAACAAACGCCTGGGGTGTTTGTCAAATCCGGACGCCCTTTGGCCGTAAGCCAATGCCGATACAAAAACTAAATGCCCGTCTTTAACGGTCATGACCCAATCGATGCCAAGCGTTGACAAGTCCCGCGCCACCAGAGACGGGTCCCCGTATGAATCCCAGCGCACGGCCGTTGTATACCATAACCCAACCTGCGGCCTCACCGGCAATAAAAAGGCCGATAATTTGGTCACGCCCCCCACCCCGGCGTCCCACGCCGCGCGCTGAAACTTATCAGCGTATAGCGGCCATTCCCGCAGGACAATGGCATTGTCCGGATAATGAATGCGCATGGCATCTTTCATATGCATCCGGTCCAGGATCACCGCCGCATTGTCGCGGAAGCTGGGATATTTCGCGGACCCGCCATGGGCCCATATAATCTGCCAGCCCGGCAGTGCCGCCACAATCACCAGTGCCATGACCCACTTGGCATTAAACCCTAAACACCTGCGCAAAACATAATCCATGCCCCACACGGCCGCCACGGCCATTACCCCGATCCCATAGCGGTAATGGCGGGGATCCACAAAAGTGACCAAAGACATCCCCACGATGGCAATAAGGGAAACCCCCAGCCAATAGCTCCATTGGGCAAAATCCCGCTCGTCAAAATTGCCGCGCCGGTATGACATCAAAAATATCAACGGCATGAATGAAATAGACACAATGACGATCTTGGCCGCATGAATGCCGGGCCATATAAAGAGATAGTTAAGATATTTAATGATCATGGCAAAATTCAAAGGGCCCACAAAAGCCTTATTAAAAATGTCCGCCATTTCCTTGTCCCAATTAAGCGCATTCATTTGCCCCGCCAGGACCGGAAACGTTGGACAGCCGGTGGCCAGATAATTCTTGAGAAACCACAGGCCGCAAATGACCGCGCTCAACGCGACCGACCACAGCCAGGGTCCATTTCTTAAAAATTGCCGGAACAATGCATTGCGATCCGCGCGCATCCAAAGCCCAAGCCCCAACAACATCACCATCACATAAGCCATTGGGTATTTATTCGCCACAAACTGGGCCAAGAATACCAGGGCCAGGACAAAACGCCAGGATCCCGCGCGCGGGCGGCCTTCCCAAATATTGTACGCGGCCGCGAAAAACAAGGCGGCCAGGGCGCTGTTGATGATGACCGCCGCATTGGCCCCGGAAAAAAAGACATGATCATTAAAAACCACCATCATCGACGCGGCCAGGGCGTAAAAACGGTTGGACCGCCAGCCCACATATCCAAAAATCAATAGCACAGTTATGACGGTCCAGAATGCCACGACCAATTGCGGGAACAGCGTCTCTCCAGGGAAAACACTCAAACCTAACGCATAAGGGACCGCATTAAAATGCGGCACAAAAACTTTTACGTCCAGGGCCGGGGAAGCAAAAATGCTCGTCCCATGTTCCAGCCACAACTTTTGGGCATACAGGTAGGTGGAATGCGAGTCCACATCCACCAAAAAATAACAATTACGGAACATAAAAATGCCCAGCAATGCGGCAAAACTTATCAGCGGCACGTCCCAGCGCACTTTGACGCCAAACAAGGACTTCCACCCTGCTGCGGCCGGGGGCCAGAGCAAAAACAAAAAATTGGACAGCATCGCCAGCCATAGCCATGGCGCTTTATATAAATGCAGCAAAGACAAGACCAGCATCTGACCAACGATGATAATGCTTCCCAACAGCAGGCTTTCTCCCGCAAACAACACGCGGTTGGGGCCAAGACCATCGCGGGACAACCAGCGGCGCCAGGCCATGCCGGCGGACAGCATGGAAAGAACATAGATAAAAAACAGGCCGAATTGCAACCGGTTCATTTAGTTTCCCTTCATTTCATAAGTATCGAAATAGCTTGCAAAACATAAAAAATATGATATCCTTCTAATGCGATCGAAAGGTCGCACTAACTTCAAAGCTTAGGGGCACCGAAAGGTGTCCCTTTGGCTTTATACCCCAATTTCCCTTTTCCAACAGATAAAATCCTTAATTTTCCTAATATCAAAAATAATCAATCCCTGCGATCTCAAAGCGTTTAATTCCGAAGATACTGTCCGGCTTGTGGCAAAAAGAATGACCTTCTTACCCTTGACCAATAGCTCTTGAATGGGATCGTGAAAATCACTATCCCCGCTCCAAAGGACAAAACAATCGGTCTGATTCCGCTCAAAATCAATGGCCATGTCCCGGCCGATTTCCACGTCAAAATTACATTTGCGGTCTTCCAGCCAAAACGTTCCCGCCTGATTCATTTCTTTGAATTTATGATTAAGTTGCTCAATGGTCGCAACGTCATACTTGTTTAGTAATGTCTGCCTGATAAAATTCCTTAATAGGGCGGGGGATTGCGGGTCTATACTCGAAACATCAATGGATAGTTTTATTATTTTTACGGGCTTTGTCCTGACCTGATACCCCAGCCTTTGGGCTTGATGAATCATTTGTTCGGAAGACAAATCTCCTTTAAGGGTGCCATAATAAAATTTAACCGAGGAAATATTGTTCAAAGAATCCAAGAATGATTTAAGCCGTTTTAAATCTATGTGCCAATTCAACCGAACCGCCCAGGGCCGGACATTCGCATAATCAATGTACATATTCACTCTGCCGACAAGCAATGTTTCTAACTGCTGGATGAATCTTTGATTGCCTTGGGCTAACCGCATGATTTCCGGTTTTTGAGGTTTGAACATGAAATACCCTTTAATTAGGGAGACACCCGACTGGATCCAAACTAATCCAGGTCACGTTGGGCATCCCCAGAATCCCTTTATAGAATATTCAACCTTCTCTATTATTCGTCTCTGCAATTATTTTCCATATAAAACAAACCCCTACTCCTCCGATCAAAAGGAAAAAATTTCCAAAAATGTTATATGGCAATAGTGCAATCCCGATTAGAAACGATACTAGCGTTCCCAACACTAAAAACCAGATAACCTCTGATTTATCCAACAGTTGTTCACGCCTACTTTTTTCATCTTGGGAGTTTTCTTTATCCGACATTTTTGTAAATGGCAACTTCTGCTTTGAGATTAAAACCCCTGCCAAACCTCCTCCTATTAAAATACTAAATAATGACACTACATTACCTGTGTTGTCATTCAATCCACCAAGGAGGAAACCAATAAGAATGACAGACAGAAAAGAAAATCCGATTGAATAAAATACACTAGCAACAAGTTGTTTCCCGCGAAGTCTAAATATAAAAACCATTATAGCCACCGCTCCACCAATGAAATAACCGGCTAGATCGTAACTCATATCCGCAAGATTCTGACCTCTCGACTGACCAACTAATGCAAATAAGAAACAGGCAAATGCCACCGATAAGATGTTAATTACTAATCTCTGAAAGACATCGTTTCTTTTGCTTAGCCATTTGATAAAAAGATTTACGCCAAAGCACATCGTCAAAATTACCAAAATCCCCCCACAATAACCACCAAGTTCACCCCACATAGTCTCTCCCTGGAATTTTTTGGGTTCAAGCATTCACCGCTGTAAACCACTTGTTGACATTATTCTTGAGATTTTGGCAGTTTTATTGGAACCTGGAATTTAATTCGACTTACAATACTATTTTGGTTAATTTCCTGACCATTAGCACTCAAATTAATTCCTGCTACCTTGATCCCTGCATCGCCTTTTATCTCAGAACTTGTATCGATTGTGACAGCAACATCAAAATCAACAAAATGTACAAGATTACGATCTTGAGAAGCGAAATATTTGCCCTTAGGCGCACCATCTGCAGAATACATAATATCAGGATTTATACTATCCGCGTGGCTACCCGTTTTATTTGTATCTTTCGTTAACTTTTGCGCCTCTTTGACGCCTTCAAGAATTTGAACTAAGGTTGTTTTTACAAATTCATCTAATTTCATAACCACACCTTCAAGGTTTTGTTGTATTTATTTTCCTCAGCCAATGCGGCATCACATAAACCGAACCGCTGGTGCGGACATCCACGATAAAAGGCGCGAAAGCAACGTCCGGGAAATCCAGCTCAACCGGGACCTTTTCCCCTTGCTGCGCCAAGGCCAGCAATTGCTTGTCCTTGTCTCTGATGACTTCCATCGATGATTTACCCCAGTCGTCCCGGTGTGCCCTGACCAAAGAAATTGTTTCCAGCCCCAATGAAATCACCACCAAGCAAAGAAATATTTTACTCAAGCGGGGCATAAACGCAATGGCCAGGACAGTCATCAGACATAGCGGGGGCAATAAAAACCTGGTCTGCTGGGAGC
>JACQQW010000218.1 GCA_016206745.1 Candidatus Omnitrophota bacterium
GTCGGCCCCGACAAAGGCGGCCATTGGGAAGCTTTATATGCATTTAAGAATCGGTTCACGCGCCAGTACCCTGGCTGCTGTTCAAGTCGAGGAAATCATCCGCCTGTTAGGGGGCAATTTCCCTCACAAACTTTTTACCTTTAAAACCAGGGGAGATGAAGATAAAACAACCCCTTTAGCTTCCCAGCCGGCCGATGATTTCTTCACCGGCACTATTGATCAAGCTTTGCTTAAAGGGGACATTGATATTGCTGTCCACAGCGCCAAAGACTTGCCCAAAGACTTGCGTCCCGGTTTGGAGATTTTTGCCTTAACAGCGTCTTTAGACGATACCGATGCCTGGGTCAGCCGATGGACTTGGAATGATTTACCGTCAGGGTCCAAAGTGGGGACCAGCAGCCTGTTGCGCCAACAGCAAGTAAGGATTTTAAGGCCGGACCTTCACCTAGTCGATATCCGCGGCACCGTTGAAGAACGCTTAAAGCTCATTGATCAAGGGGTGGTCGATGGCATTATTATCGCAACCTGCGCCCTGAAACGTTTAAATCTTGAGGACGCCATACGCGATGTTTTGCCCTGGGAAGGCACGCCTTTGCAGGGACAATTGGCCGTGGTCGGCAGAGAATCTGACATTGAGTTAAAAAAAGTCATTCAGTCCATCGATGTCCGTCTTAAACACGGTAAAGTCACCTTAGTCGGCGCCGGCCCGGGGGACCCGGATTTGATCACGCTCAAGGGCATAAAAATCTTAGGAAAAGCCGATTGTGTTCTTTACGATTATTTGGCGGACAAAAGTTTATTGAAACATGCCCCTGGTGCCGAACATATTTATGCCGGCAAACGCAAGGGCGAGCACACCTTATCTCAAGACGATTTGTCCCGTATGTTAAGGGCCAAAGCCATGCAGGGCTTACATGTGGTGCGTTTAAAAGGGGGGGACCCGCTCATCTTTGGGCGCGGCGCGGAGGAAATCCAATATTTGAACAGTTATCATATCCAGGTGGACGTGGTGCCGGGAATCACTTCCGCCACGGGCATTCCTTCTTATTTGGGCGTACCGCTGACCGCGCGCGGCATTGCCTCATCGGTCGCCTTTGTCAGCGGGCATGGGGAAGATGAAAATCTATCGGGCCCCCAACCCATCCGTATTCCGCGGGCAGACACCATTGTGTTTTTAATGGGACTGACGAAATTAAAGGAAATTGTGCAGTCTTTAAAAGCGGCTGGATGGTCCTTGCAAACTCCCATTCTCATCATATCCAAAGGCACCCGCATGGATGAACAGGTTGCGCAGGGGGACTTGGCCGCTATTGAAGACCTTGTCCATAAGAGCGCATTGCAGCCGCCGGTTTTGATTATTGCCGGAGAAACCACGCGTTTTTATAAGAAAGGGCCGCAAAAAATATTCCTGCATTGCGGTACCCATCCGGAATTGTACCGTGATTTAGGCCGCATCATTGCCTGGCCGATGATTGAAATTAAACCCGTGGCCCTGGATGATCAACAGCGTATAAAACTGGTTGAAGAATTCACTATGGCCGATCTAATTCTCCTCACCAGTCCCGCGGCCAGCGGGCATTTTATGAATATTATCCTGCAATTAAAACCATTACAAGAGGTGCGGCACAAAGTTCTTGCCGTGATCGGCAGGCATACGGGGCAAGCGCTGGAGGGATTCGGGATAAGCCCGCAAATTATTTCCCCAGGGGAAACCGCGCAAGGTTTCTTCCAGACCTTAATGGCCATTATGCATGTGCGGGGCAAGAAAATATTATTCCCGCGTTCATCCCTGCCCAATCCTTTTTTAAAAGATTCTCTGGAAAGCCAAGGTGCGCGGGTCATGGAGTGGACGATTTATTCCAATACCAAGCCGCCGCGCCGTGACTTGCCTGAGAGAAATATTGACGGTATTATTTTCACCAGCCCTTCCACCGTCAAGAATTTCCTGGAAGATTATAAAACCATCCCCGCCGGCTGGGAAATCCTGGCCAAAGGCCCGGTGACCCAAGCGGCTTTGAAAGAA
>JACQQW010000217.1 GCA_016206745.1 Candidatus Omnitrophota bacterium
ATACCCCCTCCCTAACCCTCCCCGCAAGGGGGAGGGAAAACATTATTATTTTACTTGGCCGCATTCACGACTGGTTTCATCAGGTCTTTTACCGCTTCAGGGCTGCCCACTTTAATGGAAATTTCCGGCTGAGGATCGGGTTTTTTGACGCTCTGGGCGGCATTGGGCAATAATTTTGGATCGGCCATCAAAGATTTCTCGCCTTTAGACCCGTACACGGCCAAAATCAAAGACGTGGCCAAAAAAATGGCGGCCAGAACCGCTGACGTGCGCACCAAAAACACATTGGTCTGGGTGCCGAACATGCCTTCTGCGGAGGCAAAACTCTCGGCCAGGCCGCCGCCTTTGCCAGCCTGCATCAAAATGGTTATCACCAGTAAAACACACACAAGCACATGGACAAACAAAATAAAACCCATAAGGTCTCCTGTTATTTTGAACTTAAAGCTGCTTTCACAATCGTCGCGAATGGCTGCGCTTTTAAACTTGCCCCGCCCACCAATGCCCCATCGATGTCGGGCTGGGCGATCAAAGAGGCAATGTTCTCCGGCGTCACGCTGCCGCCGTATTGAATGCGGACATCGCCGGCAACGTCCGCTGAAAACAACTTCTCTAATAATTGACGGATAAAGGCATGCGCTTCCTGCGCCTGCTGCGGGGTCGCGGTCCTGCCCGTGCCGATCGCCCATACCGGCTCATAAGCGATCACGATCCGGCCCGCCTCATCCCCGCTTAGCCCCGCCAGAGAACCTTCGCAATGGTTTTTGATCACATCAAAAGTCTTACCGGCTTCGCGCTCGGCCAAATTCTCCCCCACGCACACAATGGGCGTCAAACCGTGGGCCAGGGCCGCGCGCAGGCGTTTATTGACCGTTTCATTGGTTTCGCCAAAATATTGGCGGCGCTCACTGTGGCCGACGATGACATAACGCGCGCCGAAATCTTTGAGCATGGACGCGGAAATCTCGCCGGTAAACGCGCCATTGTCAACCCAATGCACATTCTGCGCGCCGACAGCGATATTCATGTCGGTCAACGCTTCGCTCACGCTTTGCAAAGCGGTAAACGGCGGGCAAACGACAATATCAACACCGCCCACATCCACCAGATCGCGCTTTAATTCTTCGGCGATGGCGATGGCCTCCAGGGAAGTCTTGTTCATTTTCCAATTGCCGGCGATGATTGGTTTGCGCATGCTTATCCTAATTATGTCATTTATCATTCAACGCCGCGATGCCCGGCAAAACTTTGCCTTCCAAAAATTCCAGCGACGCGCCCCCGCCGGTGGAAATATGCGTCATTTTGTCTTCCAGGCCGAATTTGGCCACCGCGGCCGCGGAATCCCCGCCGCCTATAATCACCGCGACGCCTGACAGCGAAGCCAAATACACGGCAATGTCCCGGGTGCCTTGCGCATAGGCATCGCGCTCGAAGACCCCCAAAGGCCCGTTCCACACCACGGTCTTTGCCTTGGACAATATCTTTTTAAAATATTCACGGGTCTTGGGGCCTATGTCCAGGCTTTCCCACCCGTCCGCAATGACATCGGAAATCTTGCAGTCATCGCTGGTGAAACTTTGGGTAATGACAAAATCAATGGTCAAGGCAAATTCCACGCCTGCTTTTTTGGCCTGCTCCATCAATTCCCCGGCCATGCCCACCTTGTCTTTCTCTAATTTGGAATTGCCCACATTAATCCCCTTGGCCTTTAAAAAAGTATAGGCCATTCCGCCGCCTATCAGGATGCTGTCGGCCTTGGGGATCAAATTCTTGATCAGTTCAATTTTATCCGAGACCTTGGCACCTCCCAAAATGACGGACAGGGGACGTTTGGGACTGTTAACGGCATTGCCCAAGAACTCCAGCTCTTTTTCAATCAGGAAACCGGCCACGGAAGGCAAACAAGCGGTAATGCCGGCGGTCGACGCATGGGCACGGTGCGCGGTGCCAAAGGCATCATTGACATAAATGTCCGCCAAAGACGCCAATTCTTTGGCAAAGGCCGGGGCATTGAGCTCCTCCTCTTTATGGAAACGCAAATTTTCCAAAAGCACGACCCGTTGGGAGGACTTGACAATGGCGTCTTTGACCGCCGGGCCGATACAATCATCCAGAAATAAAATTTCTTCACCGATCAATTTTTCCAAACGCGCGGCCACGGGTTTTAAACTGAATTCCGGTTCAAAACCGGCGCCCTTGGGACGGCCTAAATGGCTCATAAGGACCACTTTGGACGCGCCCTGGCTTAAAACGTATTGTATGGTGGGCAATGACGCGCTGATGCGGCGGTCATCGGTAATACGCCCTTTTTCGATAGGGACGTTAAAATCCACGCGGACAATGACTTTTTTGCCTTTTAAAACAATGCCTTTGATGGTTTGTTTGTTCATAGCTATTCCCTGGATCAGGCGCACGCGGCCTTTTTAATTTTTCCTATTCTAGCCAACGGCAGAGTTTTGTCAATTGGGTTCTTGGAAGAGACCTGTATTCTTTGGATCGCCACGGCCATGGAAACCATGAGCCAAAACAACACAGACAACTGCACGGAGTAAAAGGTGGTGTCAAAAAAGCTCTGGATCAAGTAGGCGCAAGTCCCCGCCAAAACGCCGGTCAAGACCGACCGTAAATATCCCTTCGGCATGCGGTTAACGCACATGAGCGATGTTCTGAACAATACAAAAAGCATGCCTAGAAATGCCGCCAGCCCCAGCAGTCCAAGTTCCGCGGCCATCTGAAGATAAGAATTATGCGGATACCCTCCCCAATTAAAACTGTATTTTTGACCCACCTTTGAATAGGTGTTTAATCCCGACCCCCAAACAGGGTAATCGTAAATGATCCGCATCGCTTCTTTCCAGAAACCCGAGCGACCGCTGCCCCCCATGTTTTGAAGGCTGTAAACGACCGTATTTTTTTGTTCACTGGACCTTGACTCTACGACCGTCTCCCGATAGTGCTGGACATCGTCCCTGATCAACGACGCGTCACGGGTCTTGAGCATGACCGGTGAAAAAACCATCATAAACCCGGCAATGACCACAAAAACAACCGGAAGGGTCTTTATTTTATGGAACCCCGTCAAGGCAATGGCCGCGAAAAAAGCGAGCCATGCTCCCCGCGAAAAGGTCAAGCCTAAACAAACCAGCAACACCGCGCAGGCGATCAAAAAAAATGCCCGCACAAAGGAAGGGCTGCCGATGGCGCCCCGCGGAACATCCTCCAGTTGGGCGCTCAGGGACTTCCAGTGCAATAATATAACGAACAATAAAGGGCAAATCGCCACAATGTAGGCCCCGAAATCATTGGCATGACGCATGGACGAGGACACCCGTTCCCGCGACATCAAGGTATTGCGCAGGAAATCAAAACCGTGGAAATACTGGCATAGCCCGCTGACCGCTGTGACAAATGCCGAAGTGACCCAGACAAAAATAAAATTATTCAGATAACGGATTTCTCTGAATGCTTCCAAAAAGCTGCTGTATAGAAAGACCCCGCGCAGTATTTTTCCGAAAAACCCGCGCAAGCTCAAGGCATGGTCCTGGCTGAACAACACGGAAACAACCACCGCGGCCACAAACAGACCCAGGGGCAAATTAAAAAAACTGGCGGGCGGGCGTATCACTTCAAAGAATGCCCGCAAGCCGCGCTCCGGCCCGGCGCAGACGACCAAAGTGCGTTTGATCAAAAAAAACAGAATGGCAAAAGCGGCAAACGTGCCGACCAAAGCAATGGAAATGGGCAAAAAGAAAATCAAGGCGTAAAAAGACCCTCTGATCAAACGGTCAAGCCGGAGCAATGTGTTATTTTGAGGCATGCATGTACCATTTGATGGTTTTTTTCAAGCCCTCTTCAAAGCCGGTCTTGGCCTTGAATCCGAATTCTTTATACGCCCTGGATGTGTCCAAACACCGGCGGGGCTGGCCGTCGGGTTTACTGCTGTCCCAAAATATTTTCCCCTTGAAACCGGTCAATCCGGCGATCAAGACCGCCAGATCTTTGATGGAAATTTCAAATCCGGCGCCCAAATTCACCGGATCGGAGGCATTATATTTTTCCGCCGCCAGGATGATCCCACTGGCCGCGTCATCCACATATAAAAATTCCCGGGTGGCCTTGCCCGTGCCCCACACCGTGACGCTTTTGTCTCCGCGCCGCCCGGCCTGGACGCATTTGCGGATAAGGGCGGGAATAACGTGTGAAGAATCCAAAGAAAAATTATCGCCCGGCCCATACAGGTTGACCGGAAGCAAATAAATCGAATTAAATCCGTACTGCTGACGGTAGGACTGCGACTGCACCAGCAGCATTTTCTTGGCCAGGCCATAGGGCGCATTGGTCTCTTCAGGATACCCCTGCCAGAGGTCATCTTCCTTAAAAGGGACCGGGCAAAATTTCGGATACGCGCAAATGGTGCCTATGGCCACCACCTTGGAAACTTTAAACAAACGCGCCTGTTCCATGAGCTGCGCGCCCATGATCAAATTATCATAAAAAAACCTTCCAGGGTTTTCCCGGTTGGCGCCGATGCCGCCGACGACCGCGGCCAGGTGTATGACCATGTCCGGCTTTGTATGCCGCAAAAGCCGTTTGATCGCGCTTTCTTTACGCAGGTCATATTCACGGGCGCGCGGGACAAACACCGCGCGGCACCCCTTGCGCTTGAGCTGGCCAACCAAGACCTTGCCCAGGAACCCGGCCCCGCCCGTGACCACCACCCGTTGATGACGCCAAAATGAAGGACCGTTTCCGCTCCCCATATTAAATCACTTTTTTCCTGTCCCGTAGATGGTCCTGCGGACCAATTCCATGTCGCCCTCCACCATCATACGCACCAATTGCCGGAAATCCACTTTCGGTTTCCATTTAAGGACCTTGCGCGCCTTGGAAGGGTCCCCCAGCAGCAAATCCACTTCCGTCGGGCGGAAATAACGCTTGTCGATGGCCACATATTTGCGCCAATCCAGCTTGGCATGGCCAAACGCCTCCTCCAGGAATTCCTTCACCGCATGGGTCTCGCCCGTGGCGATCACATAATCATCCGGCTTGCTTTGCTGCAGCATCAGCCACATGGCCTCCACATAGTCCCCCGCGAAACCCCAGTCGCGTTTGGCGTCCAAATTCCCCAAATACAATTTTTTCTGCAGGCCGTGTTTGATGCGCGCCAGGGCCATGGTGATTTTACGGGTGACAAAGGTCTCCCCCCGGCGGGGAGATTCATGGTTAAACAAAATCCCGTTGCAGGCGAACATATTATAGGCCTCGCGGTAATTGACCGTGATCCAGTACGCATACACTTTGGCCGCCGCGTAAGGGCTGCGCGGATAAAACGGCGTCTCTTCGCTCTGCGGGACCTGCGCCGCCCTGCCGTACATCTCCGACGATGAGGCCTGGTAAAATTTGGGTTTAAGGCCGCAGTCACGGATGGCCTCCAAAAGCCGGACCGTACCCATGCCGGTGATCTCGGCGGTGTATTCCGGGATCTCAAAAGAGACCTTCACATGGCTTTGCGCGCCAAGGTTATAAATCTCAGCGGGTTTTAAAGTCTTGATGATACGGTTTAGCGAGCTGGCATCATTCAAATCGCCATAAACCAGGCGCAATTTAGGGTTCCGTTCATGAGGGTCCTGGTATAAATGGTCGACGCGGCCGGTGTTAAAACTGCTGGCCCTGCGGATCAACCCATAGACCGTGTACCCTTTGTTTAAAAGGAATTCGGCCAGATAAGAACCGTCCTGCCCCGTGATCCC
>JACQQW010000236.1 GCA_016206745.1 Candidatus Omnitrophota bacterium
GACTATCCGCCACTTTAAGAAGCAGCTGTCGCAATTCTTTATTAGAGATCCCCGGAAACATTTTCGACGCGGAAGCAGCCGCCTGGGCATGGTCCCGCGAATTCTTTGCTTCCTTATAAATTTCCCGCACTAATCCGGCCAGTCCAAGCGCGGCCGCCACCAAGACCCATCGGCTTAAATCTGCCGCGCCGCGCTGCTCTTGCGGACCGGCCTTGCGTATCCCTTCGGAGGTAATCGTATAGCGCATCGTCCGTTCCCATGGGCCTTCATTAATGATGACTTTTGCGTCCTGGCGGCCCTGGGCCTTGAACTGAAAATTCGACAACGGCAAAGGAAATACAGGCACATTATGTTCTCTGACGTCCTGAAGGAGCGCGCCGCGAAGCGCTTTGGGGATCTTGGTGGTGCCCGAATGAAACACGTCAATGTGGGCGTTTTTGTCCAAATTTTTCAAGAATTCCCGGGCCCCCTGGGCGACGTTCTTAGTCAAATGAGCGGCCTTAAATATTTCGCCGTTGGCATTGGTGGCCACTAGAACTATGCATTGTCTGTTATAAACCCGGGTCGTTTCAAAAGGATGCCCGCCGGGGGAAAGAACCTCGTCCTCGCCGACGGATTTTACCGGCGAAGCGTCCGGAGGCAATTGTTCTCCTGTCAATAAACTAAATTTGGTCCCCGGCAGCATGCTCTGCGGGGAAAGAGGGGCGCCCCCGGTTTCTGCCGGCGCTGCCGCCGCTCTCGTGCCGGATAAAAACTCAGCAGGCGCTGCCGGTTTTTGTGGACTTACTTGGCGGACTTGCTGCTGCGTGGCGGCTTTTGGCTTGGAAGCTTTGGCAGCAGCGCTGACCTCAGCCGGGGCCATCCAAAGCGAGGTGGTCAAAAGCATGACCGGCAGGGCGAAATTCAAAATTTGTTTGATGGTCAGGGCGTTGTCGCCTGGCTGTTGAGACTCTCGCAGGTCACTGGAGATTACGGCTTGAGAAATTGAAGGTATTGGAGTAACAGCAGGAGCTTGAACAGATTCACGCGCAGAGGAAGAAGCGGCTTTGGCGGCCGGAGGCCCTTGGGGAGGCGGCTGCACCTTCTGTTGAGGCTTGTGGCTCATTTGAAAGTCGAATAAATTGATCCCGGGCAAGACCGTCGAATTGAACACGTTTAAGTTGGGGCCGTACATAGCGGCGTTTAAGGCATTGATCAAAGGATTGTTGGCATTGCCCTGGGCATATTGGAACTGCTGCGGCAAGACCATGGCAAAGGCGGACTTATCGGTCTTTATTCCTACCCCGGCACCAGCAAGTGGGCCATCTTTATCGTCACCATCACCACCTCCGCCACCTGCCCCCGCGCCGGCATTCATAAAGGAATTGATATGATTAACCAGCATGCCTTTTCCTTTGACTTGTTTTTGATAGGCCTCAACGTTGATTTCATCTCTTAGGCTTTGGGCCAAGTCTGCAAACTTTTTATGGATATATGCATTATTTTTAAAATTTTCAGCTAATCGAGCAGCTCTTTGCTTATTCAATATCACGGCATACCGCTCATCATCCGCAATAGAATCGGGTATTTGATCATAAAAACCTATTTCTCTAAGATATTTTGCATCCGCCTGGATCATGCGCACCCGGTCTTGTAAAGTTTTTCCGGTGGGCATAAAGATTTCAAACTTATTGTCTATCAACCCCTTATCTTGCGCTATCACCGTATGGAAAAGACCCAAATGGATAATGCCCCATTCCCCTTCACCATTTTTCCCCTTCAAAGCACGGTAATAATTGGGGTTTTCCGCTTTTTCCACGGCTTTATTGTGGGGCTCTTCTTTAAAACTCAAGACCTGGCCATCATAGTTAAACTCACCGTGTTCCAACAAAATGCGTTGTATTTCTCTTTGCAGGGCAATGTTTTCTTCGTCGGAAGTACCGTGCATGGAACCGATGGTTTCGTGCAATATGGCCCAGGCATCCCCCAACTCCATGCTGTCATATCCTGCAAACTGGTCCGGGTCTAACCCACCATCTTTCCAGAATTCACCGTTATTGTGGGCCATGGCGGTAATGGTAATGCGATCATGCAAACGGTCCGCATAGGCGGCCGGCATGGTATTACCCATCATCAGCTCGTATTTGATCACATTGTCGTCGGTCATCCCTTGCAGCAGCATGACGTTCTTCATGCCCTTGTCCTCGATGCTGTAGATGAAATGATCGAATTTATGTTCGTATTTTGCGTCATGAAGCACGCCGTTGATGGCCTCAAATAGTTTCGTGGCCCTCTTATAATCTTCATTGTTTTCATAATCCGAATCTTTCTTAGCCTGGGCCTTGGCCTGGCGCGCCTTTTTCACCAAATCCGTGATGATCTCTTCCATTATTTGGCTTTTGACTGCATCAACCGCATCTTTTTTAGCGATCTCATTTTTGTATTCTTTGGCTCCCGCCTTCTGAACAGCTTCATTCAACTTGGCCTTCTCTTGAGGGGTCAACTGATTATCCAATACTTTCTGAATCTCGGGAAATACATTTGCGGTGCTTAACCGGCGCATGTCGTGGAGAAAGGTCTTGATCTGAGATCCCAAGCGGTGCTGGCCCAATTCATTTAAGAACAATAAACCGAAGGCGCCTTTTTCACCCATGTTTTTCAGGCGGTCCCTTAAATTCCCCCATTCGCGGACATAATCTTCATTCCGGCGGTCTCCCTTCCTTTTCTCCAGTTCCAGGGCCTTGCTCACCCAATGCAACACCAACTGATGCGCGGCATACACCGCCCGGGCTTCAAGGTCTCCCTTGGCCAGGTCTTGAAATCTGATAGCATTACCGGCGAGCACCTGCATGCCCACATTGTAATCCTGCACCCAGCCGACATACATATGGTTATTGGTGCGTTTGCCTTCTTCTCTCTCCAGGAAAATGTCATAATTATCGGCATCAACTACGTAAACGGTTTTCTTTGTGCGGTCGTTTACCGAAGCGCCGATGGTTTGGGTACGGCGGTCTTCCCTTAAGTCCAATTTTTCCCGCAATTGCCAATGGGCTCTTAAAACATTTAAAAAGCTCTCCAGATCATCCTTCGCGATGCCGCTCAAATCGGCCTTGATTTTCTGCAGCATTGTTTCTTTATCGGCAGTCTCTCTCCATTCTTTCTCTTTTTCATCAGTCATTCTCCATTCCACTTTATCCTCATCTTTATCGTCGCCTGCCTTAACATACCAACCTTTGTCCCGCAGCTGATCGAACAGATTGGCTATGACCGGTTTTTTTGCGTCAGATTTAAGCTGAGCCGTGTTTTTAAATAAACGCTTGGAAATCGCCAGGCCGGCCCTTTCCGCATCCATGGCCATGTTGTAGCGGATGGCTTGCGGTTCACCGCCTTCTTGGGAGCTCTGCAAAATGGCCCAAATTTTTCCGAAATGATCTTCTCCCATACGTTGCTTCACATGGTTTGCAATGGCCTGTACGACGCTTTCTTTTTCATCCAAATCTGGTTTTAAACGCACATATGCACCAGCAGCTCTCTCCACCACGCCATGTTCAATCAACCTGTCTAAAATCCATCCTCCCGATAATCCTAGTTCAAAAAACTTTGACTTCGATACATTGCCAACACTGATTTTGTAAGTGATCTGCTCCACCTGCACCGGGCTTTTAGGGCCGTTTTTCAAATTTTGTTTGACCGTAAATTCAAAATGGCCTTCTTTTTCATTGAATACCGCCGGAGCGGCCATGCCGTTGACCAGCACCGCTTTGATCATGTTCTGGGCCATGACCGCATTAAAGGTCTGTTGATTTTTTAATGCCGCTTGTAATCGGGTTGCGAATGTTTTTTCCGTGGTCTCTGGATTTTTTCTTAAATGGTCAATGGCCGACATGGCCTGCCGCAATTGTTCATCAGCCAAACCATTGATTTTTAATGCCGCCATCAAAGCCTCACGGTCGCTTTCCAAAAACGTCTTCATATCGATGCCGCCCTTGATGATGCCCATGCGCGGGTTGCTCGTTTCCGGATTGTCTTTAATAAAAATGATCTCACCGCCCTTGATGTCCAGCCGCTTGGCGCCTCCATCCGGTAAACGCACCGTGACATTGTCGGCGGCCCTAAAAATCGGGTCTTTGAGCGCACGGGTCTTGGGATCAACCGGCACACGCACCACAATGGGCAGGGTTTCTTTGACATTCTTTAATTGATACTGGCTCAACACTTCCTTTTCCTGGTCGGTCATCAGGGCCGGATCCTGACGTGCCGCCTCTAAATCATTTCTTAGCTGTTCGGCCAGGACATCAAGGCGTTCCCTTGTCGGCTCTATTTGTTCCTTCTTAATGCCTTGCGCTTCATCGGCGGCTTCCTGGACGGTCTTGCCTTTGGCCAGATTTTTCTTCATGCCCACTACTTCATCCAGCAAATCCTTGGCTTTATGCGCTTTTTTCTCTTGTTCATTGTTGCCCTTGGCCCTCAAATTTGCCAGTTCAACCCGGAGCTCTTCCAGCAGCTTTTTTCCTTTTTGTTCATCTTCACCGGTAATAATGGCAGATAAGAATGCGATTGGGGTAAATTGTTCCAGGCCCAGGTCAATTAAATGTTTTTCTAAAGAGTCTTGTATTTGGTCCAACTTCTCGGGAGTATATTGAATGAATTGTTGCAGCCTATCATATTCCCTTTGATGCTCATCCAAGCGGTCCTGCAGCAAAAGGATTTGGTCTATGACCTGCCCGGCATCGACGCGGCGCAATACGGCCCTGCGCTGTATCGCTATTTCCAATTGGTGCTCATCATTGGTGATGTCCGCCTCTAATTGTTTATACCCATTCGGGAATTGATCCAAATGGTATTGCTCTCTTTCCTTCTCCATCTTTTCCAGTCTGTCTCTT
This sequence comes from Candidatus Omnitrophota bacterium, assembly GCA_016206745.1. Classification (GTDB taxonomy): domain Bacteria; phylum Omnitrophota; class Gorgyraeia; order Zapsychrales; family Fredricksoniimonadaceae; genus JACQQW01. The sequence continues at coordinate 4,863 of JACQQW010000236.1, forward strand.
TTCTCGTTCAATTGACCGGTGAGCTTAGCAATGCTGCGGTGGATGCCCACGGTGGCGGCGGTCACAGACCTGGCATTGGAGAATATGTCCATATTGCTCAGGCTGTAGTGGGGCTGGTCATATTCGATGTACGGGAAACATTGCTGGACCGCGGCGAATATTTTGTCGGCGATTTGGGGGGCAAAATCCTTCAGGTCTTCCTGGTTCATATTATACCGCAGCAACCGGCCGTCCGCGCCTATCCATTGCCTGGCTTGGAGCGCTTTCAAAATGTCCTGGGCATTGGCTAATCCCTTGGCGGCCAATAAGCCGACGGAAAGCGGCTGCTGCTTATGCAAATCATACCGACGGCGTTTGGGCATTTCCGAATTATCCGTGGATATGGAAACCGATAAAATGTCCGGAGCCCGGTCCCGGACCTTCGGGGACACTTGTGTGTCTCCACGCTCAATCAGGTCCCTGTTAAACTTTTTTAATTGGATTTCATTAAGGCTGCCGATCCGTTCCACTATTTTGCGGTCTTGAGCGGTTAAAATATCGGAATAGTGCTCATGCGATTTCCTGTTTGTCAATATAATGGCATTAATGTATTTAAGCCCTTTTCCTTCCGGGACGTGAATGCCTCTGTTCGCCAAAGATTTCTTCAAATCATCCACCTTAAATTCGCCCATAAATTCATTGCTGAGAAAATCGGGGGAATCGCTGCCTTTGCCCCATATAGCTTGAACCTCGCCCGGCGGCATGTAAGTTCTTTCTCCGGGCTTCAATAATGTGCCGTTATGGTGCAGGCCTTCCGCCGTGGCGGTCAAATACAGGCTTTCGGCGCCGATGAGGCGGCCATTAGCATCCGTCTTGCCCACAACGGTTTCATATCCCAGGCCGTTGGTGATGGGCACCTGTATTTCCCATTTGATTTCCTTGCGCTCGGCCGTCAGTGCCTGGGCAATGTCTGCGGGGGCTTGGTCCTGCCATCCGTATTTCTGGCGCGCCTGCAACGCGGCAGTAATAACCTTCTGGTCTTTTTGGCCAGCTTGTTCCGCCTTCTGGACCAGGGCCAGGGCCGCTTCTTTGGCCAAAATGTCAGCCCCTATGGTATGCTCCATCAAGTGCTGGTTGGATTCCTGTTTCTTTTGCGTATAGCTTTCATGCGTGTCGCTGTGGATTTCCTGACCCGAAACCCTGGAACTGCCCTCAATGAGCATTTGCACCCCGCCGCCGTGATTGGTGTTCTTTTCCATGGTTTCCACCATGTCTTTGATCAGCGCCAATTGTTTGGTGTTTAACTCGGAGGCGATTTCATCCACGCTTTTGCCTTCCCATTTATGCTCCGTGCGCACCTGGTCCGCAATGTCTTGTTTATTGCCGTCTTCCGCCTTTCTGATCTGTCCCAAAGCCCGTTCCTGGGCCGCCATGTCGGCAATGCGGTCGCGGTACTGGGAATTGTTGGTGGATTCGGTCGTGACCAGCCAATCGACTTTAGCGGCCATGCGGCGGCCTGACGCTTCGGGGGTCACCTGGCCGCGCTGAAAGGCCTGCAAAATCTTGGCTTCATAGACCAAATCGCCCAGCACCATGCACAATTTCTGCTCCGTCGTGGTCTTGGGACCAGACCAATTTTCTCTGGTCTTGATCTTGGCATAGGGAATGCTCAACTCTTCGTGGGCTGACCCGGTGATGACGGTCTTGCGGTCTCCCTGTTCGGCGCGGCCCTTTAAAATCGGCTCCAGGCCCAGTTGTTTGTCTCCTTCAAAGACCGTTTTGCGGTCCGCTTCATAATAAACCACTTCCCTGCCATTGATCGTTTTCCTGACCGTGCGCACTTGCCCGGGCTCCAGCTCCGGGTCTTTAACCACCCGCAGCAAAACCAGGCCGGCCGCGTCGATCAAGTCTGTGGCGGTCTTGGCTTCCCCGGTAAACAATTGTCCGCCCCTCTTTTTATGCGTCAATAAAAGGTTTATTTGTTCAAGGACCCTGCGCTGGACATACTCTCCAGTTTTATTCAAAAAGAGACTGTTGAATTCCTCCATTCTAGCCAGCAGGTGAAGGGTGTATACTGTGGCCTCACCCCTCTCGCCTCCTTTGACCTGGCGCGTCATTAATTCTACCGGCAGGTTGCGGAGTTCTCCGTTTTCATCGCGGAATTTAGTCAAAAAGTCCATGAGCGTATAAACTTGGCCCATATTGCGCGCCCCTTCTTCGAGCCCCAGGCCTTTTAAGTGCGTCCGGACTGCGCTTAAGGTGGCGGAATACCCTACCAAACCGTAAAACTTGGAAAAAGCGTCCGCGATGGATTGGGCGTCGCTGGTGTCCCGGGTACGGGCGTCAACGAAGGCTTCCAGGGCCTCGCCCCTCTTTAACGCTTCAAATCTCCTGGCGGCGTCGCTACCCGGGTTTTTAAACGCTTCTTTTCTCATAAGTTCATAATAAGGATGTGACACCAAAATGATCTCCCCGCGGGCATTGATCGGGCTTTCCCGATCCTTGCCGTACAAAACCTGGCCTTCATAGGCCTCTTTAGCGACCGGGTGCATCATATTATAAGCCATGCTCCCGGCGATAAATTGCACCTGGTCTTTTTTGGCTTCCTGGACCACACGCATCATCATGGCGTCGATATAATCAGCCACGGCCTTGGTGATTTTACCCTCTCTCCACTTAGCATCCTTTCCGTTTTCTTTCCACTCGTTATCGAACGCCTTCTCGACAATGCCCCTGATCTTTTTGTCCAGGTCCCCGTTCTTGCCGGAACCCGGCTTGACTTGATAACGATTTTCCTGGGAGTTGGAATCATGCTCGCCTGGGACGTTTTGAATAAACTCACCCCATTTACCACTTTTCCAAGAGTCCCGCTTAAATCCAGCCTCTTCTATGGCCTGGACCGTCTCATTCCACATGTCTTCCGCCCTCTGCAGGCTTTTTCTCCAAACATCGATGACTATGGTATTGCCGCCCTCGATGATGGCTTTGCCCTGGGAGGCACCGCCATTGTACAGCATTGTGCCCAGCAGGGCCGCGTCGAACTCATCCACAAAAGCGCTGTATATCGCTTTGTCAAAGTCACCTCTGCTGTTCCTGGTCTTGACTTCGTCAAAGGTAATGACATTGACTTTGTCCGGTTGGGCTTTATCGTAGCCGGGCTCAAAAGACCATTTCTGTATGTATTTGCCCAGGCCCATGCGCTGCATCCTGTCGATCACGATGATCCGGCTGGCCGGCGTCGGCACCACCAATAACTGGGTATAGTCTTTCCCAGCCGGACTCTTTCCTTCATTAAGTGCCTTATATTTATTGGCAAAAGCTTGGATGGCAATAACCGCGGGAGTAAAAGCCGTGGTTTTCCCGGCCGCGCACATCAATTGAAAAGCTTCCCACACCCGGCTTTGTTCCCTGAACGATTTGACAAACACCTCGATGGCGGCCAGCCCCGCGCTCACCTGGGCAATGGTAGGCGCATCCTTAGGATTAAAGCTTTTCTCACCGATATCCGCTTGGATCAATTTAATCAGGAGAGCGGCCTTTTCATCATATTCCACTTTAGTCAAGTCCCCCTTATGCTTTTCAATCAAACGATCTAAATACTCACCAACCGTGCCTGTGACTTTTTGCGCCACGGCATGGAGCCGTTGGACTTCTTTCACTTCGAGCAGTTTGACTTTGTCTGCGGACAGTTGGGAAATGGCATATTGGAGTTGTTCTTTAGCTAATTCAGGAAAGCGGTACGAATACGCCTGGAGCAGTTTGTCGGATGCCTTTTGCCGCTGCCCGTGGGCATAGGCTTCCAGTTGTTCGGAGGTCTCTCTGTGCAGGTCCCTGAAGGCCAGGAGGTCAACGTCGACGGTGGAAGCTTGGGGAGGAGCAGCATTATTACGGGCGGCAAAAACTTGGACTTGGGAGCTTTCTTTTCCCGGCGGCCCATTGGCCCAGGGATGGGTCAGGACTGTTTCACCGGGTCTGTGTACGGCTTCCGGCGAACCAGGGGCCTGTAAAATCTTTTCTGTGTAATTATGCGCATCTTGGGTGGTTAAATCTTGTACGATCTTTTTGGCTCCGGGCCTATTCGTGTGGACATAACCCGCTTTATAGGCGTCAGCCAATTGCAAAGTAAGGGCCATGCCGCTTTCATGGATTTGTGCTGTCGCATCAGTGACAATTTTTATCAATAATTTCCCGTCCGTGCGCATGCGGTAACCGCCGCCTTCGCTGCCGAGCATTGCAAGGGCGTCCGGAGTAAAATACTGTTCCCGGACAATCCCGGTCCCATGCATGGTGTCAATGCGAGCGATCGGCTTTGCTTGGAGATCGTGGCTATCGTAATGTTCAACTATTTCTCCCACCACTTTTCCATTCTTGACAATGGGCGTTGTGGTTGTTCGAATGCTGCGGCCCCTGACAATATCGGCAGCAGCGTCCACGGTGGCCGGAGCGACTATTTTATTTCTAAAAGCAAAAGGTTGGGGTTGAGATGCAACCGGTGCGGCTTGAGAAGAATGCACAGCTCTAAAGTATTGGGCCCGGCGCTGTTCTGTGGCCTGTTCTCTATTTAGATTTTCTAAGTTTGCCTTGGCCCTGTCTACCCTGCTGTATGTTTCATTCAATGCGTCGTGATTAGCCGGGGTAGGAGCATTTATATTATTTTCCAAAGCCGCTTCCACGGCTTGCGCGGCAGTTGTATGTTCTTGTTCCGCCTCAGCTATTTTTTTCTTTAAAGCTTCCAGTTTGTCTGCTTGTTGAAGCTGTTGTTGAAATTCCTGGTGCCAGTCATCAATTTCTTTGATCTTATTTTCCAGATTTTTCACCCTTTGTTCTGCCTGGTCCGCCCTGGAAAAATTGTCCTCACTGGTGTCGCTATTTAACCGGTCCATGGCTTCTTTGTATTGGGCCCTGGCTGTTTTTAATTCTCTCTCCGTTTGTTGTTGATCACGTTTTAAAGCCTGCGACTGGGCCAGGAGATTTTCCGGCGAATGATGGTCTTCTCGGGCGCCGGCAACGGTGCCTTCCGGACTTCTTCTCTGTGCTGCCGCTTCAGCGTCTATCTTATTCATGTCTTTCCAATAATTAGGATTTTCCCTGACTCTCCGGTCCAGCTCAATCAATTTGTCCAGCAAACCTTGACGGTCCAAATCCTTACCGTCTACTTCATACTTAACGGATTTATGCACAAGTTCAATGGCTTTGTCGATCTCTTTGTTCCGGAAACATTCCACGGCCTGCTTGGCCAGGTCATTGGCGCGGCCTTGTAGGGAATCCTCCACATCGGCCCTTAATTCAAGCACTTTTCTCTGGGTCGGGTCGTCCGGTGCGTGGTCCATCGCCTGCTTTAAATATTCTTCTATTTTATCTCGCCGCGCCCTAACTTCATCACTGGTTTCCCGGGAATGGTCGAACATCAACTTCAATGCCACCAAGCTGGCCGTGACCGCGTCCCTGGAATGGGTCCAGCTTGCTCCGTCCGGTCTACCCCGGTCGGCAGCCCTCCTTGCCGCGGCGTCTGTCGTTTGTTGGGCCTTGGCCCAGTGCTCTTCTTCCTTCGCCCCATCACGCATGGTTTTGGCTATGTCCATGGCCTGGCGATGAGCTAAGACTAATTGAAGATCCGCATTATAGTCGTTCGTGCGATAAACTGCCGCCTGTTCAGCCGCAAGTTCCACGGCCCTCTCAGCTGCCTTGCGGGCCAGTTCCATTAAAGGAATTTCTATTTCTAAATGGGACACATGGGCCTGGACATGGGCATCCTGATGCGTATTGGCGTCGCCGTCTATGTAAGGTTCGGTTGTATCATTGCGTTCTATACGCTCTGCTTTCTGACGGCGCAGCTTGACAACAGTGTCAATAGCATCGGACAATTTTATCTGCGTCTGCGCATTATCAAGGCCTTTGCCATGTTGTTCCGTGAACTTGTTTAAACGTTCTACCCTGTCCGCAACTTTGTCGGCGTCGACATGCGCCAGCCCCCTCATCTCCGCATCCACATGGGACCGGTAAAAAGCTTCGTGTTCGTCCGTGCCTTGTTCATGAGCATACAGGATATCGTCGATCTTTTCGGTCCGGTAGTCCTGGATCCTGGTCAGTTGCGCCCTTTGATCTGCCGTAGCTGTATCGCCCAGCGTCAACAAATGGTTCTCCCGGCTGCTTTTTAAATGGAATTCCATGCTGGTTAAATCCGGGGCCTGACGCAAAATATCCACTATAGAAGAACTATTGGAAGCTTTCTGGATGCTATCCATCGTATTCGAATAGTGCCGATCTGCTGCTAATTGAGCTCCATGAGCACTAGCTTCCTGACCTGGCTGCCTGGTCAATTCCCCAGCATAGTCCTGATAGGCATCATGGGCCAAACGTCCTAACTCCGCTGCTCTGGCAGCATTGCCGGGTGTGGCGCCCGCCGCATCCGCTGCCTTTCCGGCACTATCCGCCATTTGAGCTTTATTGCCGGCTTTCGCTGCTTCCATATATCTATGCGTGTAATAATCCGCTTTACCCATCGCGTGATAGGCGGGAAGGCGCAAAAAGGCCAGATACCCCAAAAACAATTGCTGACCTTCGCTGAGCATGGCGTGGTCCCATACGCCCAAAGACCGGGACACATAATGATCCACCACTTCCAAACCTACCTTGGCCCCGGTGACAATCAAAGGCATATAGACTGTATCACGCCACATGCTGGCCATCACTTTGGAAAACAAAGGCCTAGTTTCTGCCAAAGCGACGGTGGGATTGCCGGCGTAGCCTAGGAGTATTCCTTTTCTCTCTATTATTATTGCTTTTGTAGTGCCCGTCGCTATCTCAGTAGTGGCCCCACTAAGCTTGTACTTACCTTTGATCTGATCCATGGAAAAGAACGGGTTCCAACCTTTAGTTTGTAAAAAACTGAACAACGTCCCCATCCACACGCCTTGCTGCGGACCTTTAATGATGGACTCCATCAAATGCTGCCTGCCTTTTTCTCCAAATAAATCAA
>JACQQW010000225.1 GCA_016206745.1 Candidatus Omnitrophota bacterium
CATGCGCCGGCGCAATATCCCCACCGCCGGGTATAAGATTTTTGACCAGCCCCGGCCGGCCCTGGAATTTTTGAACAGGGCCCAGTTCCCCCTGGTGGTCAAGGCCGACGGCATCGCGGCCGGCAAAGGCGTTTATGTCTGCCAAAAATTAAAAGAGGCGCAAGCCGCAATTAGTGATATTATGATAGAGAAAATTTTCGGCTCGGCCGGGGACCGCATTGTGATCGAGGAATGTTTGACCGGCCGGGAAGCTTCGGTGCTGGCGGTCTGCGACGGCAAGCATTTTTTGGTTCTGCCCAGCGCCCAGGACCATAAACGCATTTTCGACGATGACATAGGGCCGAACACCGGCGGCATGGGGACATTTTCTCCCAATCCTTTGGTGCCGCCCAAGGTCTTGGACCAGATCATCAACCGTATTATTGAACCGGCGGTGCGGGGGATGTACCAGGAAGGGGCGCCTTTTAAAGGCATCTTGTACGCCGGGATCATGCTGACCGCCGACGGGCCAAAGACCCTGGAATTCAACGCGCGCTTCGGCGATCCTGAGACCCAGTGCATTGTGCCGCGGCTTAAAAGCGATATCGTCGATATTTTACTGGCCGCCTGCGAAGGGCGGTTAAACGAGTTGACGGTCAAATGGGACGAGCGCGCCTGCGTGTGTGTGGTGATCGCCTCCGGCGGATATCCGGGCAAATATCAAAATGGTTATGCCATCAGCGGCCTGGACCATGCAATGGACGGCGATGCGGTCATTTTTCATGCCGGGACCAAAAATGAAGGCGGGGTTCTTGTGACCAATGGGGGCCGGGTTTTGGGGGTCACCGGTTTGGGCGCGAATTTGGAAAAGGCCCGCGCCAAGGCCTATGAAGCCCTCGAGCAGGTCCAATTTGAGCATATGTTCTTCCGCAGGGACATCGGCGCAAAGAAAGACTTAAAAGCGGCCAATGCATGATGAAAACGAAAATCATCACCATCAATTCCGCGCTTCCCGAACCTGAGAAAATCGCCGAGGCCGCGCGCATCATCCGCCAGGGCGGCCTGGTGGTCTTTCCGACGGAAACGGTGTACGGCATCGCGGCCGACGCCAATAATCCCAAGGCCATGGAACGCCTGATCATGGTCAAGCACCGCTCTTCGGGCAAGAGATTTTCCATTTTGATTTCCCAACGCGGAATCGTCGACAATTACAGCTGTTATACGGAACCGAATTTATATAAACTGATCGACAAATATTGGCCCGGCCCTTTGACCGTCATCGTGCCGGCAAAATTCGGGGATGAAACAGTCGGCATCCGCATGCCGGACCACACTGTGGCGCTTAAATTGGTGGAAGAATCGGGATGTACGATCGCCGCGCCTTCGGCGAATTTGGAAGATAAAAGACCGCCGACCAACGTGCACGAGGCCCTGGAAGATTTGGACGGCAAGGTGGAGCTGGCCATCGACGGAGGTCCGGTGGATTTCGGGATTTCTTCGACCATCGTTGATTTTACCAAGCCAAGGCCGACGGTCATCCGCGACGGGGTCATCACCCAGCCCGATGTTGACCGGATCATCAATAAAAAGAGCATTTTATTTGTCTGCACCGGCAACAGCTGCCGTTCGGTCATGGCGGAATACCTGCTGAAGGCGAAGCTGATCGGCCGCGACGATGTGGAAGTGCTTTCCGCGGGCACCAGCGTGTATTTTAAATCGCCGGCCAGCCATGAGACCATCACGGTCCTGCGCGAGCAGGGCATCAATGCCGCGGGGCACATGTCCCGGCCATTGGGGCGCATCATGCTGCGCAAGGCGGACTTGATTTTTGCCATGACCCGCAATCACCGCATGCAGATCCTGGATTTGGTGCCGTCGGTGGAAAAAAGGGTGTATTTGCTGAAGGAATTCTCGCGGGGCCGCGGGCATGAGGTGGACTTGGATGTGCCCGATCCCATCGGCCAGGGCCACGCGGAATACCAGGAATGCATTTTGACCATCAAAGAAGCCGTAGAGAAGATAGTCGATTTGATATGATCATTTTTATTGGAGCCGACCACCGGGGGTTTGCTTTAAAGCAAACCGTGATCCCTTTCCTGCGCCGGCAAGGGCATGAAGTCATTGATGCCGGGACCCGCGTAGAAGGAATTGATTGCGATTATCCGCAGATTTCCCGCGATGTGGCCGCGCAGGTGGCGAAGCATGCCGGCAGCCGGGGCATTTTATTGTGCATGACCGGGATCGGCCATTCCATCGCCGCTAATAAAGTGCCGGGCGCTTATGCCGCTCTGGTCTATAATAATAAAACAGCGGCACTGTCCCGCCGGCATAATAATGCCAATATTTTAGTCTTGGGCGCCAAGTTTATCGATGAGGGCGCTGTGGAGGAGATCATTGCTGTTTGGCTGGCCACGGAATTTGAGGGAGGCAGGCATGCGCGGCGCTTCGAGCAGATCAAGAACATTGAGAAGGAGTTTCTGCGATGAGTCATTTGCAACAATCCGATCCGGATATTTATAATGCCATACAGGCGGAACTTAAGCGCCAGAGAAATAATTTGGAATTAATAGCATCGGAAAACATTGTTTCTCCGGCGGTGCTGGAAGCCGCGGGCAGCGTATTGACCAATAAATACGCGGAAGGCTATCCAGGCGCGCGCTGGTACGGCGGCTGCGATCATGTGGACGTGGTCGAACGCCTGGCCATTGCCCGCGCTAAAGGACTTTTTGGCGCCGGGCATGTCAATGTCCAGCCCCATTCCGGTTCGCAGGCCAACATGGCCGTATATATGTCGGTATTGAAAACAGGCGATGCCATCCTGGCCATGGATTTGGCCTGCGGCGGTCATTTGACCCACGGATTAAAGATCAATTTTTCCGGCCGCGCGTATAATGTTTTTTCCTATAAAGTCGACCCACAGACGGAACAGCTTGATTACGCGGAGATTGAACGCCTGGCGCTGGAACACAGGCCGCGCATGATTGTGGCCGGCGCTTCCGCGTATTCACGCGCCATCGATTTTAGACAATTCCGCGCCATTGCCGATCAAGTGGGCGCGTATCTGTTTGTGGACATGGCGCATATCGCGGGCCTGGTCGCCGCGGGGCTGCACCCCAACCCGGTGCCATATGCCCATTTTGTCACCACCACCACGCATAAAACCTTGCGGGGGCCGCGCGCGGGCATGATTTTATGCAAGGCCGAATTTGCCAAAAACATCGACAGCGCTGTTTTTCCCGGCATCCAGGGCGGGCCTTTGATGCACATCATCGCCGCCAAAGCGGTGGCTTTGAAAGAGGCCCTGTCGCCGGAGTTTAAGCAATATCAAAAACAAATCATTCTCAATGCCCAGGCCTTGTCCAGGGCATTGGCGGGCAAAGGCTACAGGATCGTGGCCGGAGGCACGGACAATCATTTGTTTATGGTGGACCTGCGGCCTAAGAATATTTCCGGCAAAGACGCAGCGGCCGTGCTGGACCACGTGCAGATCACCGTCAATAAGAATTTAATACCGTTTGATCCGGCGCCGCCGGCGGTGACCAGCGGGGTCCGCGTGGGGACGCCGGCGGTCACCAGCCGCGGGATGAAAGAAGCCCAGATGGTCCGCATCGCGGATTTGATCGACGAGACTATTACCCGGCGCGGGGATGAAGGCCAGTTGGGCAAAATCCGCGCCGGGGTGCAAAAACTGACGGAAGAGTTTCCTATATATGATTAGAGTGGAATTGTCCCGCATTATTATCGATGAGAAACGCCAGGACCAGGTGATTGTCCTGAAAGAGAAGCAGGGCGACCGTCAAATTCCCATCGTCATCGGGTTTATGGAGGCCTCCAGCATCAAGATCAAGATCTCCGGCATGGATGTGCCGCGCCCCATGACGCATGATTTGCTGGCGCAGGTGATCGATGCGCTGGGCGGACGCCTGGAAAAGGTCACCATCGACAAACTGGTCAGCAATACCTTTTACGCCAAATTGGAAATCAGGACCAGGGAAAACGAGCTTAAAGTCATTGATGCGCGCCCCTCCGACAGCATCGCCCTGGCGGTGCGTTTCAAAGCGCCCATGTACGTCAGTGAAGATGTGGCGCACAAGTCATCGATGACCGGCCCTTGAGATGTCCATGTGCGGCGCTTATCCCCAGCTTCAATTAGTCCGCGATCTGGCCCGGGCGCATCAGCGCCGGGTGTTTTTGGTCGGTGGTTTTCTGCGGAATTATTTAATGCCGCTTCCCTCCCCCTATCCCCCCCGTCAAGTGGGAGGAATCGACTTTGATTTTGCCGTTGATACAGGGTCTCTGGCCTTCGCCCGCGCTTTTGCCCGGCGCATTAAAGGCGCTTTTGTGTTGCTGGACCAGGAGCATGGTTCTGCCCGGGTGGTCAAAAACCAGGGCGCAACCGCATGGACTTTTGACTTTACCGATTTTCGCGGCCGGAATATCCGGGAAGATTTGGCCCGCCGGGATTTTACGGTCAACACGTTTTGCATCGATATAACCACTGAAAAAGACCATTCCCCAAAAGCCGCGTTGAAAGATTTGAACACCAAAACCATACGCATGGTTTCGAAACGGGCCTTTATCGACGACCCTTTGCGTTTGCTGCGCGCCTTCAGCTTGTCGGCGCAGGCCGGATTTGCCATTGAACCCGTGACCTTTGCCTGCATTCAGAAAAATGCGCGTTTGATCAACGCTTCCGCCATGGAACGCCTGCGCGAGGAGATGTTCAAGATCCTGCATTCACCCCGGGCTTTTAAGACGCTCAAGGCCATGGACCAAATTGGATTATTGGAACGGGTCCTGCCGCACATTGCCGTCATGTATGGGATCAAGCAGGTCGGATATCACCATCTGGATGTATGGAAGCATTCGCTGGAGGTGGTGCATCAGCTGGAAGAAATAATCCATAAGCCGGACACCAGCCCGATATTGAAAGGCTATTTGGAAGAAGAGATCGGCGGCAGCCATAAGCGTTTTGCGTTGTTGAAACTGGCCGCTGTGCTGCACGACATTGGAAAACCCGACACGCGCAAAAAAGAAAAAGACCGCATGACCTTTCATGGCCACGAGCATGTGGGCGAAGGGATCACCCGTAAAGCAGCCAAACATTTAAAACTTTCCGTCAGGGAACGCCATTTTCTGGAAGACGCAGTGCGCCTGCATTTGCGGCCGGGGTATTTATCTAATTTTAAACGCCCCAGCCATAGAATGGTGTTTCGCTATATGCGCGATACTAAAGCAGAGGCCGCCTCGATTGCCGTTTTGGCCATGGCCGACCAACGCGCCACCCGGGGGCCTTTGACCACGGCGGCCAGGGCCAAACATCACGAACAGATCTGCCGCCTGGTCATCGACGAGTATTTTCAAGAGAAAGCCAAACCGGTGCGGGAGCGTTTATTGACCGGGCATGACTTGATCAACAGGTTAAGACTTAAACCTTCACCGTTATTTGCTGAAATTTTAAATGCCGTCCGGGAAGCCCAGGCCCTGGGGACCGTCACCACCAAGGACCAGGCCGTGGACTTGGCGAAGA
>JACQQW010000227.1 GCA_016206745.1 Candidatus Omnitrophota bacterium
GGATAAAAGATGCCTGTGCCGGAGATACGGATGACCAAACAAAGGATTACGGTTGAAAATAAACGTATTATCAATAATAGCAAGACAGTTGATTGCAATCAATTGGTCCCTATTAAATACCGATGGGCCTGGAATTATTATCTTGATGCGTGCGCCAATCATTGGATGCCGACGGAAGTTTCGATGCAGCGGGACATTGAACAGTGGAAAGATCCAAAGGCTTTTAGCGATGACGAGCGGCATGTGGTCAAACGCGTGCTGGGGTTTTTCGCCACGGCTGAGTCTTTGGTGGGTAATAATCTTGTTTTGGCGGTTTACCGTTGTGTCGACAATCCCGAATGCCGGCAATATCTTTTGCGTCAGGCCTTTGAAGAGGCCATCCATATCCACACGTTTCAATACATTGTTCAATCCCTTTCTTTGGATGAAGGGGAAATGTTCAATATGTACCGGGAAGTTGGGTCCATTTACAATAAGGACGAATATGCGATGAGCTGTACAAGCAGCGTGCTTGATCCCAATCTCGACACAAAAACAAAAGAAGGTCTGCAAACATTGTTAAAGAACATGGTTGGATTATATGTCATTACCGAGGGTATTTTCTTTTATGGAGGATTTGTGACCATGCTTTCTTTTGGCCGTCAAAATCGTATTCCTGGGATATGTGAACAAATTCAGTATATTTTGCGGGATGAAAGCATTCACATGAATTTTGGTATTGATTTAATTAATGCGATTAGAGAAGAAAACCCCTGGGTGTGGGATCAACAATTCGAGCGGACGATCATGGAATTCATAAAGAACGCTGTTGAATTGGAGTATAAGTATTGTGAAGAGTGTTTGCCTAATGGCGTATTAGGATTGAATACGAATTTATTAAGAGAGTATATTCAATATTTGGCCGACCGTCGGTTTAAAAGGCTTGGACTGCCGGAGGTGTACGGATCAAGCAACCCTTTCCCCTGGATGAGCGAAGTGATTGACCTTAAGAAAGAAAAGAATTTCTTTGAAACAAGGGTAAACGAGTATCAAGCCGGCGGGGCCTTGGAATGGTAATGGCGCGCGGCTTATTAAGCACAGGCCTGCCGTTCTCTACGGCAGACACGTTATCAAATTTGCAATAGTATAAACAGGAGATTCTTATGCGGAACAAAACAAACTATTTATATGTTGCTGTCTGGCTGCTTGTTTTTACGATATTAGAACTCTTTCTTTATCCCCATTTGGATTTAGGAAACTGGCGTGTCTGGGGCCTTTTAACTTTGATGGGCTCTAAAGCATTGATGGTGGCCTTGGTGTACATGAATTTGCGTCAAGAAGGATGGGCCTTGCGCCTGGCCTTTTTTGCGCCTATTCCCGTCGCAATCTATTTCTTATTATTCATGCTTTATGATGCGGCCTATCTTTGGAAATCATAAGATGAGATCATTGTTGGTAAGTTTGGGAATGCCCTTGATCTTACAGACAGCTGCCTTGGCGTGTCCGGCATGCGCTGTTTCAAGCGCGCAAAAGGATTCCTGGCAGACGTTTTGGATGTTGTCTGTGATGGGCGTTTTACCGCTGGCAGTGGCGATTCTTATTGGTGTTCGCATTGCGCAGGTTCAGAAATATGATAAAGCCAAAATCACCCGCTCTTGATGCCGTTCTATGGGTTGTCTTAATGGCCTTAGCCGCCGCGGCAGCCTTTGGCCTCCTGCAGCGGGATAAACAAAGGCATTTCGGCGCTGTTTCTTTTGGGGTTTTTCCGGAGTTCAGACTAAAAACTGCGCAAGGGGCTGATTTTGATTATCATCAGATCAAAAGTCGTGTATGGGCTGTTCATGCCGCATCTTCAGCTGTTAATGCAATGTCTATGGCCAGGCGCTTGACTGCTATTGAACAGCTGGCAGCTTCAGGTAAAAGGCATTTATATATCTTGACTTTTTCCAATACCAGTTCGCCTATACTGAAACCATTGATGCCTTTTCACCACATTATTATGGGTGATCAAAAAGAAATTTCCTCCATATTTTCATTTTCAGAAAAATTCAATGAGAATAATGTTCTTCTGGTTGATCAAAATGGCATCATTCGCGGTCAATATGATTTTGATGGCGTGGATGATTATCGCAGGTTTCAACAGGACTTGCTGCGCCTTTTGTAAGGCTTCTGTTTTTAGGGAGTGGTTTTATGAGACCCTACACTAAGATTTATCTTCCAACGACGCTGATAAGGGTCCTGTTAAGTTTCTTTATGTATGGCGTTGGTATTATTGTGCTGGGGGCTTCCATCTTCCCCGGGGTGGCGTTTCTTTATTATTTTTGGGCCCATACGGCCGCCCTTGAGATCCATTTAAGGCTTTTGTATTTCTGTTTTGGCTTTGTGTTTGGATATTTCTTGTCCGGCGCCATGCTCATGGCAATTGTCAGTCTTATCCGGATCATTTTTCAACTACAGCTGAAGGAAGGGGAATACGCCGGAGATTCATTTGAAATATTTAAATGGCTTTTTATCAATGTTTTTTTTCTGGCCGTTAAAGTCGCGTTCATGGATTTTATTTTGCTGACGCCGTACTGCTCGTTATTTTACAGGCTGATGGGGGCCAAAATCGGCAAGAACGTGGAAATCAATTCCAAGAATGTCATGGACCTTTCTCTGCTTGAGATCGGCAACAATGTCATTATCGGAGGCAATGCCACGGTCATTTGCCATTCATTTGAGCGAAACGGTCTAAAATTGAAGAAGGTCAAGATCGGAAACAATGTCATTATTGGGTTAAACGCGGTGGTTTTTCCCGGGGTTGAAATCGGGGACAATGCCGTGATTGCGGCAGGCGCCATTGTGCCCAAAGATACGCGTGTGGCGGCCAATACGACCTTTTTTGGGAGTGCGGTAAGATGAAATATTCGATCCATTAGAGCGTTTCTCAGGAAAGGCCCAATAAATTAACAGGCGATTTTTAAGTAATTCTACGTATCCGCCTGCGTGTTTCTGCGGATGTATTTATTTACTGGCGGTTGTTAAAATAATTTATAACATTCAAGAAAGGGAGAAGATTATGAACATCTCAAGCAAGAGTTGGGGGTCCGCAGAGTGGGGAGTTCTTAGTTAATCTTATGTGGATGGCGCTCACAAGGAAGAGAGACGAGGAATACAGGAAAAGAGTAACAGTTTAAAACAGAAAGGAAGGGCATATGAAAATGGCCAAGACGAAAAACAGAATAATCATTCATGAAACACCGGAAAAATGCAACCTGGAGCAGCATCATTTTGTCACAGGGAATTTGCGGGAACAGATTGAAAAGAAAGCTTATGAGTTATACCAGGGACGGGGTTGCATTTCGGGAAGAGACCTTGAGGACTGGCTTGAGGCTGAGAAAATGATTGCTGAGGGAAGGAGAAACGGGCAATGATCCATGAAGCGTTGTCTTCCATAAAACTTAAAGATGTCATGACGTCTCCCGTCATTACAGTCCAGGAATGGGAAGATTTTCATGTGGTCCAGGATAAATTAGAAGCTCATGATATTCGTCATCTGCCTGTGGTTGATGATTCAGGCAGACTGGTTGGGATGATCAGCCAGCGTCATTTGTACAAAATATGCTCTCCACGCCGCATGGACAACGGCGGGTGGCACTATGACAAGGACATGCTGGATTCTTTTATTCTAAAAAGGGTAATGGTCCGGGATGTGTACATCTTAAGGCCAGATAATACCGTCGCTGATGCCATCAAGGATATGGTGCAGTTTAAAATCGGATGCATTCCCATCCTTGATGACTCCCGCAGACCTGTAGGCATTGTCACCAGGGATGACATACTGGCCCATCTTTTAAAATTGTGATGCATAACAAAGGAAATGATGGGAGACAAGGCCGCAATGATGGAGGGCAAAGGCGGCATGATGGGGATGATGGGCGGCAAAGGAATGATGGGCATGATGGGGATGCACGGCATGATGGGACAAGGTATGGATGCCGGTGACAAAACCCCGGCCGCTGAAGCCCAGGAACATGAGGCGCATCATCCAAAGCAATAATTGTGGAATGTCATTATTCATTCATTTGAGGATATTTTGGATAAAACCGGCGATCGCATCACCGCATCCCAGGAGTCAAGGATGAAAAAGAAAATATTGATCGTGGATGATCACGCGGATTTTCGGTCCGCGGTGATCAAGCACCTTAAAATGAGCGCCGTTGGCGTGGAGGTCTTTGAGGCGGGTACCGGTGAAATGGGAGTGGCCAAGGCGTCATGCGTGAAGCCGGACATCGTTCTGATGGATATTAATTTGCCGAATATCACCGGACTGGAGGCCGCCCGGCAAATCAAAGAAGACCATCCGGATTGCGATATCATTATCCTGACCATATTTGATGTGGCTGTTTTTAAAAAAGCCGCGGAGAAGGTCAGGGTCAGGGCCTTTATTGGGAAAAATGAAGTTTATGAACGCCTTTTGCCTGCCATCCAGGAATGTTTTAGGGGCGGGAAAATCAGGGCGTGATCCATCACGGGAGGGGACGCCGGCGCGCCGTGTTCCATCCGGGCGATGGGCCGCACGCGTTGGCATTGAATGGAAATGGTAAAAATAATTGTAAATATCCCGAATGATTGATAAACTGCACCGCATGCCGGCCGGTAAGAACAACAATTATATATGGCAGAAGCAATCGATGGCCCCCCAATGCTCAACCATCGACTGCGCCGCATATGATCCCTATAAAGATTTTCGCCGGGATCCGTCCGGATTTTACGTGCTTATCCGTCCAGATTTCTCCTCTTTAAAAATTGAGGCGGCCATTTGCGGCAAAAACCATGCCATTGTCAGAATTTTTCGCGGAGGCAAGGCGCAGGATATTTACGAAGGGATTTTCCAATATGAAAAAAAACATGGCCTGGCATGGTTCAAAGACAAAGGCCACATCGCCTATTTAGGGAAAGAATTAAAGAAAGCGGAA
>JACQQW010000226.1 GCA_016206745.1 Candidatus Omnitrophota bacterium
ATAAGAAAACGACCAAGACGAAAAAGAAATCATTAAAAGGCATTACCTCTGGTATTGTCACGATCCAGGCATCGTTTAATAACACCATCATTACCATCGCCGATAAACAAGGCGGCACCATTGTGTGGGCGACTCCCGGTTTGGTCGGTTTTCATGGTTCCAAGAAATCCACCCCGTTTGCCGCGCAGGTGGCCGCGACGGACGCCGCCCGAAGGGCAAAAGAACTGGGATTGCAGAGCGTGGATGTGCTGGTCAGGGGGCCGGGATCGGGGCGCGAATCCGCCATCCGGGCCCTGGTTGCCGCCGGTTTAAACGTAACTTCGATCAAAGACGTGACGCCCATCCCGCACAATGGGTGCAGGTCAAGGAAAAAGAGAAGGGTGTAAAATAATTTTCCCCTCCCCTTGAGGGAGGGGCTAGGGGAGGGGTGATTGTGAAAACCGTGATGCCCCCCTCCCTAACCCTCCCCACAAAGGGGGAGGGAAAGTACATTGAAAGGAAATAAAATAATATGGGACGTGATTTAGGTCCAGATTGCCGTTTATGCCGCCGCGAAGGCGAAAAGCTTTTTTTAAAAGGCGCGCGCTGTTACACGCATAAATGCGCTGTTGCCCGCCGTGAATACGCCCCGGGCCAGCATGGCTTAAAGAAAGCCAAGCTTTCCAATTTCGGCATCCAGCTGCGCGAAAAACAGAAAGTCAAACGCATTTACAGTGTTTTGGAACGCCAGTTCCGCAATTACTTCCTCAAGGCCGCGGGGACCAAGGGCGTTACCGGCCATATTTTATTGCAATTTTTAGAGCGCCGGTTGGACAGCGTGGTTTTTAACGCGGGTTTTGCCAAATCACGCACCGATGCCCGCCAGGTGGTCAGCCATAACCATGTGTCGGTCAATGGCCGCCGGGTGAACATCCCGTCGTATTTGGTCAAGCCCAATGATGCCGTTGAGATCAAAACGGACGCCAGGACGACCAACGCGATCAAGTCCAATGTCGAAATCACCAAAGAGCGCAAAGTCCCGGCATGGTTGAACGTGGACACGGTGAATTTGAAGGCGAATGTCGTGCGCATGCCTATGCGCGAAGATGTCGGGTTTACCGTCAACGAACAATTGATCGTCGAATTGTACTCACGTTAAATTTGGGAGGATAATACCATGGGTGTCAAATGGCGTGATTTTCAAATGCCGAAACGTTTAGATTGCGATGAATCCAGCTACATTAATACGTACGGCAAATTCATTGCCGAGCCTTTTGAGCGCGGCTATGGCGTGACCCTGGGCAATTCCCTGCGCCGCATTTTATTGTCCTCCATCGAGGGCAGCGCGGTGACGTCCATCCGCATTGAAGGCGTGTCCCATGAATTCACGGCCATGCCCGGCGTTTTGGAATCCGTGACGGAGATCGTCTTGAACATCAAGGGCCTGATCGTCCAGTCGCACTCCAAGGCCCCTAAAAGCGTGTACATCAAGGCCAATGCCAGGGGCCCGATCAAGGCCAAGGACATCATTTCCGACGAGATGATCGAAATCTTGAATCCCGAGCACCACATCGCCGCCTTGACCCAGGACATCCCTTTTAACATGGAATTGGAAATTTCCCGCGGCCGTGGTTATGTGCCGGCGGACCAAAATAAAAAAGAAGGCGCGGCGGTGGGCGCCATCGCGGTGGACGCGATCTTCACCCCCATCGTGAAGGTCAATTTTACCGTCGAGAACACCCGCGTCGGCCAGCGCACCGATTATGACCGTTTGCTTTTGGAAATCTTCACCAACGGCGCCATCAGCCCCAAAGAAGCCCTGCTGTACGGGGCCAATATTTTACAGCGCCATCTGGACGTTTTCGTCGCTTACGGCCAGCTGCCGGAAGAAGAGGAACAGCAGGAAGAAGTTTCCGTTGAGGAAGAGGCTTTATACACAAAACTGCGCCTGCCGATTTCCGAACTGGAATTGTCCGTGCGTTCTTCCAATTGCCTTAAAGACGCCAACATCAAGACCATCGGCGATCTGGTCCGGCGCCAGGAAGCTGAATTATTGGAATTCCGTAATTTCGGCAAAAAATCATTGACTGAAATTGCCGACCTCCTCAAAGCCATGGGGCTTTCTTTGGGGATGAAGGTGGATTCGAAAAAACTGAAAGCAAAGACAACCACATAAATTATGGGGACATGTACCTAATTTTTGAATTAGGTACGTGTCCCCATCATTCAGGGTAAAGTTGAGGTCTTTATGAGACATAGGGTTTCAGGCAACCGGTTAAGCCGTAATCAAAGCCTGCGCAAGGCGACTTTGCGTGACATGGCCAGGGCGGTCCTTGTGCAGGAGCGCATTTGCACCACCCGCGCCAAGGCCAAAGAGGCCCGCAAGCTGGTGGAAAAGTTGATCACCCTGGGCAAGAAAGACACATTGCCCGCGCGCCGCAAGGCCTTTTCCATTTTATGCGACCATGTTTTAGTGTCCCGGCTTTTTAAAGAAACGGCCCCGCGCTTTAAGTCCCGGGCCGGGGGGTATACCCGCGTCATTCCTTTTGTCAAGCGTGACGGGGACAATGCCGCGTTGGCATTTTTAGAATTGACTGAAAAAAGCCGCGCCATCATCACCGGCCAAAAGAAAACCAAGGGCGGGGCCGCGGACACCCCGGTGGTCAGCGAAGCGCAGACCATACCCGCCCCGCCAAAGGCGGGACCTTCGGAATCGCCCAAAGCACCCGTGGCTGAAGGCCATTCCAAAGCGGACATTAAATCATCGGCCGCTAAAACGGCGCCTAAACCGGCCGGGATCCGGAAGTTTTTCCAGCGCAAGACCGGCGGGGAATAAATTGGTATAGAAGTAGCAAGATGATATTGTATTATATTCAATAGACCCTTGGTGATATTTTGCCAAGGGTCTGTTTTTTGATAATAAAGGAGTTTACAAATACAACTTTGCCCCCTCTTTTTTATAAAGAGGGGGAAGGTCAGTTCGACATAAAAATATATTCCCTCCCCCTTGTGGGGAGGGCTAGGGAGGGGGAAATTAGGCAAATTATTCTATTTTCACCCCCACCTTATATGGTAACCAGTTGCAAGTGAAAAAAGTTAACGAACAAAATATAGCAAAAGAGCTTTCGCAAGAACGGCAAGCGTTCCATTCTTATATTGATGCCTGTCATAAGAC
>JACQQW010000221.1 GCA_016206745.1 Candidatus Omnitrophota bacterium
GCGCTTGAGAAAAGTGGGGGACATGTACCGGAAGCCCCGATAGGGGATCGGTACGTGTCCCCCGATAAAGGCATCAATGCCCTTGGTTCCCAAATCGTCCGCGAAATCATCATCCCCGCATTGACCAAGGAAATCAACCAGGGCAAAAATTTCGCTCAATTACGTCAGGTCTACAATTCTCTGATATTAGCCGCATGGTACAAAAAGAAGATCAAAAATAGCATTTTAACGCAGGTGTATGCGGATAAGAATAAGATTGCGGGTGTTGAATTTTACAGAGACGCCATTAATGGCGCCTCTACCCCCGAAGAAATATACCAGCGCTACCTTCAGGCTTTTAAAAAAGGCGCCTATAACTATATTAAGGAAGAGCGGGATCCTGTGGGTCAAAAGGTCATTCCAAGGAAGTATTTTTCCGGCGGGGGTGATAATGGGCGTGGACGCCGCAATGAGCATTGCCGCAGACGCCGCCGTGCTTGCGGGTTTAAATAAGGACAAGCTGATTGAAATTGCTTCCAACATCGTCCCTGACCGCGCGATGACCGGGGATTTAATATTTGAGAAAATCGCGCGAAAAGCCGCGCGAATCAACCCGCAAGTGGATTTGAAGGCATTGTATGGACTTTATCATAGTCCCCGAACAAACACTGTGCGTCAAATATCTTCACAGCACAAAGAACTGGCAAGATTCGAGCTGGAGTCTGTGAATTATAAGTTTGATACTTATGAAGAGTCCCTTGCCGTCCCCAACATGGAACGCCGCATTGACCATGACCCCATGTTGGACATCTTAAAGAGTAATTTGCGCATCCCCAAGGCTTATATGATCGAGAAATCAGAAACGTTCAAGCAGATAGACGGCGTTGATCATTGGGGCAAGGGGTACAGGAGATGGGATCTTTTTGTGTCCTTGGAGGATGAAAATTTTGTCGATTTTTATTTATCCAATGAAGATGCTGTGCTTAAAATCCTTTTTGGAGAAATTTTTGATGTCAAAACCAAGTTAAAGTCGGGGGTGAGGCAAATAGGGAAAGGGCGTTACACCCCTCAGATGGGTAATAAAGAAGCAGGGTTTTTGATTTTTGAGCGGATGGGGCTCCGATATCCTCCGGGCATTGCGCTTTCCGATGAGCTTGTAAAGGCCATTGCCGAACGGACAAGGAAAGATGTGAGGCCGGTTATTGCCCTGATTGAAGAAGAATTGAGGCGCATTGGCATCGATTTTAATAGATCTTCCGTGTCGGTGCGTAGCAATCCCAAGCGATCGATGCCGGGTATTCTTAAGACCGTAAGCGACACCCGCATGTCTTCATCTGCCATCCGCGAGGTGGCGCAGGCATGGTATTCAGACCGGGCCAGGGCTTTTCGCCGCAGGGAAGGCATTGGGGAAACCTATGATTTGCCTGTTATTATCCAGTTGTGGATCAGCGGGGAGAAAAAACATTACAATGCATTCCAATTGTGGGTCAAAGACTATAGATATAAAGTAAAACGCGCCGCAGATCCGTCACTTTCTTTTTATGGCGCGGGTGTTTTTTCCACCCGGGACCCCAATACCAATGAACGGTCTATGTTTGGGCAGTACATTGAAAATGCCAATGGAGAAGAACTTATGACCGGCGGCCAAAAGGGCGAAGACATTAACAAGCTTGCCCATGCTGCCCCTGACGTCCATCAACAAATCCTTGATGCTGTCAGAAAACTGGAGAAAGAAGCAGGACCGCAGGAAGTTGAGTTTGTGGTCAATGAAGGGACGGTTTATTTCACACAGACGCGCATGGTCAGCTTTTCACCACAAGCAGAGATCGCTTATCTAAGAGAACAAATAGCGCAAGGCAAGATCACAGAGCGCGTGCCATACCCGAGCTGGAAAGATTGCAGCGTAGATTGGGATCCAGAAAGCTTTATAAAGTTAAAGAAGGAGTTGTGTTCAAGACCCTTGCCCAAGGCGGGGCGTCAACACCGGGGGCCATTGGGGGCCAACTGGTGTGGAATATAGACAAAGCCCGCGCATTGATGGGCGAAGGCAAACCCGTTATTTTTGTGGCGGACAAAGGCAATCAAGATCAGATCTTATCTTTGATGTTTGATTATCCGCATGTGGGGTTGATCACGGGTTATGGCAATAGTTCTTCCCATGAAGCTGTTTTAACCCGGCTTGCGGGCATTCCCTCTTTGATCAACTTGGGGGTCGCCCAATGGAAATTGACAGGGGAGAACCAGGGAATCATTTTACACAACGGTGAAGCGCTGAAAGAGGGGGCCAATGTTGTTTTGGATGGGGACAGGAATGTTTTGTTTATTGCGGATATCGATGTCCTGGAACAAAACGGCGTAGTTACCGACGCAAGTTACGGGATTAACATTCCTGATTCTCAGAAAACGTTCGTTGCTCCTTTTTTGGATGTAACTGGAAATATTAAGCCCGAATTTACGGTGCAAGTATTGCAAGCGCTCGTTCAGGCGGCCGAAGTAAATTTTCAGAAGTTTCAACTTGATAATGACAAAAAGGCCGTATTTATTGCGAATTTGGAAAAACATTTCCTTCACGTTCTTTTGGGCCAAGTCCAGAAAGAAATTGCGCAGGGCGCGGATCCGGCAGACTCCGCGATGTCAGGGCAAAAGGGCGGCATTGACCTGACACCAGAACACATGGATCTTCAAACGGCAGGCGGCCAGGGAGGCGTGAAGTTCAACGTTGATCTCGCCATGCTAAAACAATTGCAAAACGCCCCTGGCTTTGTGCCGCTTATTATTAATATCCAGCCGGTAACAGACTTGCCGATGTTTTTGGGCGTGCCAAGCAAGGATTTGTATCAACGTTGAGCCAGGCGAAACGCTTTTGCCGGTCATTTTGGGATTAGACGGCCGTATAAAGCCACAAACCTGATATCGTAATTTGAGATATATCAAGTCTGCCCAGCGTCCTGCCGCTGTTTGGCTTAGGCGCTACGCGCAAGGAAGACGCGGAAAATACGCCGGCCAAAGCGGGCGCTTAATATCGGCCTTGACAATCATCATTTATTGTTTTATCCTTTTAGTAGAAGTAAGAATGTAAGGAAATTATCTAAAAGGAGGGGGTTGTTATGACGGTCATTGAAACGGCGAAAGTCACATCCAAAGGTCAAATAACCATCCCGAACCGGATCAGAAAGATTCTTCATATTTCCCGGGGATCCTCAATTGCTTTTAGTGTCGGCAGAGGCGGGGTCATGCTA
>JACQQW010000222.1 GCA_016206745.1 Candidatus Omnitrophota bacterium
AATGATATAGTTAAAGTAAAAACTGAGTC
The DNA here is from genome assembly GCA_016206745.1 of Candidatus Omnitrophota bacterium. GTDB lineage: Bacteria > Omnitrophota > Gorgyraeia > Zapsychrales > Fredricksoniimonadaceae > JACQQW01. The sequence goes on from JACQQW010000222.1 coordinate 30, forward strand.
AATTATGACAAAATTATTATCTGCTGTTTATGAGCATGGCCAAATTAAACCGGATGTTTCACTTGATCTGGCCGAACACCAAAAAGTATTTGTGGCGGTCGTCATTTCCGAGGGGGATACCCCTGGCCTTCTGATTGCCCAAACTGCCCAAAAAAGCAAATCGTTCGATTTTCTAACCGATCCCCGTGAAGACATTTATTCGATGGCCGATGGCAATGATCTCTAAGATCCATTTTCTCAAGCGCGGGGATATTGTCTTGGTGCCATTTCCCTTCACTGATTTGTCCAGCACCAAAGTCCGCCCGGCGGTCATTGTTTCCTCTGATCCCCAAAAGAATGATGTTATTATTGCGTTTATTTCATCCGTAACAGACAATATCCATGCCTGTGATGTATTGTTAAAAAACAGTGATCCTCATTTTGCAATAACGGGGTTAAAAAAGGAATCCGTATTCAAAATGGACAAAATATTGACCATCGCTTCTATTTTGATTGCACGAAAATTAGGTCATACTCATGCTTCCTTTCACCCTAAATTAGACCAAGCATTAAAGACCGCATTAGATTTACGCTAAGAAAAATCGTAAATGATAACATGAAAAAAGCTACCCCCGTAACGATTTATTCAACGCCTTACCCAAAGGCACTTGACACGGTAGCTTTTTTCATGGATGTTTAGCAGATACAGAGAAATTTCGACGCAGTTTCCCTCCCCATGACCTTTGGAAATCCCCGGTATGAGGGGACAGGGGGGAGGGAAACATGGGTGCCTGCTAAACATTATCGTTTCAGCTTGCCAATGCCAGCAGAGATGTTATACTTAATCAGTATTGATTAATACTGAACATCTATAATCAGCTTAAGAGGAGAGGGTCAAATGACCGTTGAAACCATTCCCGCTGTACAGGCGCGCACACATTTTGGAGAAATCATGAAGAGGTCCTATAAGAAAGGGGCCCGTTTTGTGGTTGAAAAATCCGGGATCCCGATGGTGGTCATTCTTAACGCCCAGGACTATGCCCGCATGGTTGAAGCAGGGGAAGAGCGTTTTAAGATACTGGACCGCATTAAATCAAGGCTGCCGAATTCTCCGGAAGATGTGGTTTCTGAAGATGTCGCGAAGGCGGTATCTGCCGTAAGAAGGCGTCATGCTTAAGGTTGTTATTGATACCAACCAATTCGTAAGCGCGTTGATCTGTAAACAGGGGCAATCGGCGCGGCTGTTAGACCTTTGGAGACGACAGCAATTTATTCTGGTCACAAGTCTTGAGATCATCGCGGAGATCAAAAAGGTCCTGGAATATTCCCGGATCAGCCAGAAATATAAGCTCAATAAGGCGGATATACAATCTTTATTGGTTTTGATAGAGCACGAAGCGGTTGTTCTTCCATGTTTGCCAGCCGTTCATATTATTAAAGATGATCCTGAGGACAATAAGTTCTTGGCCTGCGCGCTTGCCGCTAAAGCGGAATATATCGTTTCAGGAGACCAACATCTGTTGAGTTTAGGCCGTTATGAATCGATTTCTATTGTCACTGTGAAAGATTTTCTTTTGATATGCCCCTAGCTTTTTTTTCAAAGAAAGTCAAGATAGCAATGGCGAAATCCATTTAATCACGTAGAATTATGGGGACATGTACCTAATTAATCAAGACTAACCAATTAGGTGCGTGTCCCCATAATTCAAACGGAGTATTCTATATGGATGAATTGCAGAACCAACATTTTAAAAGCGCCGTCGAAGCGCTGCTGTTCGTCAGCGACAAACCCGTCGGCATCGACCAGTTTAAGACGGTGTTCCCTGAGCTTAAGCCGTCGGAAATCGCGGACTTGGCCAAAGAATTGCAAGAGGAGTATGTCCAGCGCAATGCCGGCATGGCGGTGGTGGAAATCGCCGGCGGCTGGCAAATGCTCTCCAACAGCCACGCGGCGGGGTATATCCGGGAGTTTTACAAGACCCGCACCAAGGAAAAACTTTCCAAACCGGCGCTGGAAAGCCTGGCCATCATCGCGTATAAACAGCCGGTGGGCCGCTCCGAGGTGGAAGTAATCCGCGGGGTCAATTCCGACGGGACCATCGCGCACTTATTGAATAAAGGATTAATTGAGATCACCGGGCGCAAGGAAGTGCCGGGACGTCCGTTTTTATATGGCACGACCAAAGCGTTCCTGGAATATTTTGGTCTAAAATCACTGGAAGACCTGCCCAAAATCGAAGAGTTGGCGAATTTGAACTTGGAAACGCAGGCGCAAGGGCCTGCGCAAACGGAACTTGAGGCCGGGGCCGAATTGGTCGGCCAGGAAAGCAGCGGGCAGTCGAGGACAGGGGATGAACTTACAGCATCTGCGGCAGAAAATTGATGTTTTGGACGCGAAGATCGTCGGGTTTTTAAACGAGCGCGCCGCCATTACTTTGGCCATCGGCAAAGAAAAGATCAAGCACAATCATTCCATTTACGCGCCCCACCGGGAACTGGAAGTGCTGCGGCGCGTCAAGGCGCTTAACCGGGGGCCGATGAAGCCCGAGGCATTCGAGGCCATTTACCGGGAAGTCATGTCCGCGTCTTTGGCGCTGGAAAAACCGCTGCGCATCGCCTACATGGGCCCGGAGGCCACGTTTTCGCATTTAGCGGCGTTAAAGCGGTTCGGTTCTTCCGTCGATTATGCGCCTTGCGAGAATGTGGCCGATGTGTTCAATGCCGTGGCGCAGGCGGATGCGGATTATGGTGTTGTGCCCATTGAGAATTCCATTGAAGGCATTGTGACCCATACCATGGACATGCTGGTTGAGACCGATTTAAAGATTTGTTCCCAGATCATGCAGGACATTGCGCACAATTTGATGGCCAAATGCGCGCTGGGTCAAATCCGGCAAATTTATTCGCACCCGCAGGTGTTCGGCCAGTGCCGGCAATGGCTTTTAAAGAACATGCCGGGGGTGGAATTGATCCCGACGGTCTCGACCACCAAGGCCGCGCAAATCGCGGCCGGAAAGAAAAATACCGCCTGCATTTGCGCCGCAATTGCCGCGCAATTGTACGGTTTGACGGTGCTCAAGAAAGACATCCAGGACAGCGCGCACAATGTGACGCGTTTTTTGGTGATCGCCAATACCGATACGCCCGCCACCGGGCGCGACCGCACGTCCCTGGTCTTTTCCATCAAGGACAAAGTCGGCGCCTTGCATGCCATGCTGACGCCGTTTATGAAGAACAAGATCAACCTCACCAAGATCGAATCGCGTCCTTCCAAGAAGAAAGCCTGGGATTATTATTTCTTTGTGGACTGCGAAGGCCATCAAAAAGACCCCCGCGTCGCCCGCGCCCTGACCCAGTTGGAGGGTATGTGCAAATTCCTCAAGATTCTCGGCTCCTATCCGGTGGTAGATTAATAAGAGAATTTGACAATTATACTTCGGGGAAAAAGAGGCGGATTAAGGGTTATTTATTATTGGGTAACGGAGGATCATAGAATCTTTCTTATTAAAAGTTGCCCAAGAAAACCCAGAAGCGGTTTATAACGCACTGCATTGACCCCAGTACCTATGGCCCAAGCCTTATGCCGCAGACATTCAGGCGGTCTTGGACACCACCGACGGATCCAGCGCCTTGATCATCCAGGATTCTGCCAGGACCACACGGTCGAGAATGTCCGCCAAGGCGCGGGCGCCCTCATCGGTTAATCGGTCATTGAGGATTTTAGGAAATGTGATAACAGCCATGACAACCTCCGTGTTGTTAATAAAGCGTACCATGCCCAAAGCCGCTTGTCAAATGCCAATGGCGAAACCGGTGGGAATGATACCATTGATTGTTACCCCCAGAAGGGAGGAATTTTCTTGTTGCAAATATTTACTTCCTTGATTATACTGACATGCTTAAATAGGAGCAGCGGCTTGGGGAATGAGGCCAAGACGGGCCGCGGGCTTCAAAACCAGAATATTCCGCCCTTGCCTGATTGAGTGGTCACTACCGGCGGGATTTAATCGGAGGCAAGTAAGGTCATGGCAAATGAATTGATTAAGAAGTTGCTGGAAGCAGGGGTCCATTTTGGTCATCAAAGCCGTCGCTGGAACCCAAAAATGAAGAGATATATTTTTGGGGAACGCGGCGGCATTTATATTATTGACCTGGAAAAGACCGTGGACTGCCTTAACGCGGGGCGCGATTTTATCCGCGACATCGCGGCTAAGGGCGGCAAGGTCCTTTTTGCCGGCACGAAAAAGCAGGCCCAGGAAGTCATTGAAGAGGAAGCCAAACGCTGCGAAATGTATTATGTTAAAAACCGCTGGATGGGCGGGCTTTTGACCAACCTCGAGACCGTGAAGAAATCGGTCAAGAAACTCAATGATATCGAAAAAATGGAAACCAACGGCACCATCGGCCGTTTGACCAAGAAGGAAGTTTCCCTTTTAATGAAAGAAAAAGACCGCCTTTTGCGCGATTTGGGCGGTATCCGTGACATGCCTGTTGTTCCGCAGGCCATGTTTATCGTGGACACCAAAAAAGAAGAAATCGCGGTGGCGGAAGCCAATCGTTTGGGGATCCCTGTGGTTGGTTTGATCGACACCAACTCCAATCCGGACGTGATCCAGTATCCGGTCCCGGGCAATGATGACGCGGTCAAGTCGATCAAGTTTATCGCGTCCTTGATCGCGGACAGCATCATTGAAGGCCGCAAAGAATTTTTAGAAGGGAAGAAAGCCCAAGTTCAAGTCCAGGCCCAGGAAGTGAATGTTTGAAAAAATAGAATTGAGGAGATGGCCATGGCAGCGGCAACGTCAGATGATATCAAACGTTTAAGAGAAGAGACCTCCTGCGGGGTGATCGATTGCAAAAAAGCGCTCGAAGAAGCCAAAGGGGATTTTAATAAAGCCAAAGAATTTTTACGCAAGCGCGGGTTGGAAATGGCCGCTAAAAAAAGCGACCGCGCCGTTAAAGAAGGCCGGGTGGAAACGTACATCCACACGGGCAATAAAATCGGGGTGCTGGTGGAAGTCAATTGCGAGACCGATTTCGTCGCGCGTAATGAGGATTTCTGCCGGTTTTCCCGGGAAGTGGCGATGCACATCGCGGCCATGGCCCCGGAGAATGTCCCGGCCCTTTTGCAGCAGCTTTTTGTCAGGGAACCGGGCAAAAGCATCCAGGACCTGCTCAATGAACTGGTCGCCAAGATCGGCGAGAACATTGTTGTCAGCCGTTTCATGAGATTTAAGGTTGGTGAGTGAAACGAACCAATAAATTAAGGAATAGTTTTTGAATAAAACGCCTGTTTATAAAAGGGTCCTTTTGAAATTAAGCGGGGAGGCCCTGTTGGGCCGCCTGCGCCACGGCATTGACGCGGAAATGTGCGCGTCCCTGGCCCAGGAAATCAGAGAGATCCATGAAGCGGGCGTGGAAGT
>JACQQW010000223.1 GCA_016206745.1 Candidatus Omnitrophota bacterium
GATACCATAAACAATAACAATAAAAGCGCCTGTCGGTCCCCCGATTTGAACACGGCTGCCGCTGAGACAGGAAATGATAAAGCCCGCCACAACTGCCGTATATAATCCCTGCTCAGGTTTAACACCGGACGCAATCGCGAAAGCTATGGCTAAAGGCAATGCGACAATTCCCACAATGATCCCGGCAATTAAATCGGAAACAAATTTATTCAGGGAATAGCCTTCCTTTAAAACCGTTATCAATTTAGGTTTAAGCTTCGTACGTCCCATTTATATCTTCTCCATAATTGACGTTCATCAAACGTCGATTGAGAAAGGCCAGCTACGGTGTTAGCGTAACTGGCCTTGAGTGTTTGGTCAAATTTGTAAAATGTCAAATTCGTGCTGTTTTTACCAATCTTAACCCTTCTGTTCTTTTCCAAATACTCGCAACTCATTCTATTTCTTCGAGATATGTCTCACAAGATCGACGACGCGGTTACTGTATCCCCATTCGTTGTCATACCAGGAAACAACCTTAAAGAAACGTTTCTCGCCCTTGAGGTTGTTTTGCAGGGTGGCCAGGGAATCGTAAATGGACGAACGGCTGTCATGGATGAAGTCGGTCGAAACCAATTCTTCATTGGCATACCCTAAATACCCCTTCAGGTATGTTTCGGAAGCTTTTTTCATGAGTCCGTCGATTTCTTCAATGGAGGTGTCCCTATTGGCCCGGAAGGTCAGGTCCACCACGCTGACGTCCGCCGTGGGGATCCGAAAAGACATGCCGGTCAATTTGCCTTTGGTCACCGGCAACACTTCCCCCACCGCCTTGGCCGCGCCGGTCGTGGAGGGGATGATGTTGATGGCGGCCGCGCGCCCGCCGCGCCAGTCTTTTTTGGACGGGCCGTCCACCGTTTTCTGGGTGGCCGTATAGCTGTGGATGGTGGTCATCAAACCGGTCTCAATGCCAATGCCTTCCTTAATAATAACGTGGACCAGCGGCGCCAGGCAATTGGTGGTGCAGCTGGCATTGGAAATAATGTGGTGTTTGGCGCTGTCATATTCCCCTTCATTGACGCCCATGACAATGGTCTTCACATCGCCTTTGGCCGGCGCGGAAATGATGACTTTCCTGGCGCCCGCCTGCAAATGCCCCGCGGCTTTTTCGCTTTCCGTAAAAAGACCGGTGGATTCGATCACATAATCAACGCCCAAAGATTTCCACGGCAGTTCCGCCGGGTTTTTGGTCGCGGCCACGCATTTGATTTTGTGGCCGTTGATGACCAGCGTGTCCGCCTCTTCGTGGGACGCATCGCTCTTGGCCGTCTTGACTTCATGCTTAAAATGGCCGTGGATCGAATCGTATTTGATTTGATAAGCAAAATAATCCGCGTCCGTGGACACGTCCACCACCGCGACCACGTCGATCTCTTTACCCAAAAGGCCCTGATCGCAAATCGCTTGAAACACCATGCGGCCGATACGGCCAAACCCGTTAATACCGACTTTGACTGCCATAGAATACCTCGCCTTTTTTGTGGTTTGAAGAATTTAAAACCTTACAATAATATCCATTGTGCGGATTTTGTCAATAGTTACGCTTCTCTTAAATATTTGGCGGCCACGTGGGGAAAGGTGGGGACGATGTGCAGTCCCGTTCCCCATTCAAAACCAATGCTGCGGGTGAGCTTGGGGATGATTTCGATATGCCAATGGTAATGCTGGGGACGCAGATAATCAATAGGCGCCGTATGGATATAGAAATTATAAGACGGGTTGGAAAGCGCTTTGCGCATACGGACCAAATTTTCCAACAGGTGCGCCGCCAGGTCTTTCAGGGCCGCATCATCTAAATCGGAAAAAAACGCGCTGTGGGCCTTGGGGATGATCCAGGTCTCAAAAGCATAACGGGGGGCATAAGGACAAAAGGCCAGAAAGGAATTGTTTTCACAGACAATGCGCTCGCGGTCTTTGTATTCCCGTTCGATCACATCGCAAAACACGCACGCGCGGTGTTTTTGTTCATAGCTTTGCGCGCCGCGCAGTTCTTCCAGCACGGTCTTGGGCACCATGGGCAGGGCGATGATCTGGCTGTGCGCGTGCTCGACGGTAGAGCCGGCGGAAGGGCCGAAATTCTTGAAAATGCACACGTATTTGTGCCGTTTATCGCGGGCCAGTTCCCTGCTGCGGCCGACATATTGCTTAAGCACAAAGCCCATCTCCTCGGCGTTCAGGTCCGCCAGGTCTTTATCATGGTCCGGGGTCTCAATGACCACCTCGTGCGCGCCCACCCCGCTCATCACATCGAACATCCCCAACCCTTCTTTGACCACCTCCCCCTCGCGGGTCAAGGCCGGAAATTTATTGGGCACGGTGCGCGCCAGCCATCCCGGGGCATTGGGACCGCCGCCTGCCGGCCGCAGGGCATCCACTTCCGGCGGGGTAAAATGCTCTTTGCCCGGACAAAACTGGCATGTGGCGCGCCGGTGACGCGCATTATTTTCTTTATAAAAATCCCCCGGGCCTTTGGGATGGTCGACATCAATCACCACCCAGCGGCCAACGATAGGGTCACGGCGCATCTCAGACATCGGTCTTTACCCCCCGTAAGAATTTCGCGGCCATTTCCGGCGGGATGGGGTTGATGTAAAAACCGGTCCCCCGCTCAAACCCGGCCACCCGCGTCAAACGCGGTAAAAGTTCAATGTGCCAGCAATAGGGTTCCTGCACCCCCAAATCATCGGAGGCGGATTGGATGACAAAATTATAGGCCGGGTCATTAAGCCCAAGTTTATACTTCAGGAGCAATTCTTTCATCACACCGGCCAGATCCGCCTCCAAACCCGGCAATCCTTTCGCATAATTGCAATTCTGATGCTGCGGCCTGGGAACAATCCAGACCTCAAAAGGAAACCGCGCGGCAAAAGGGCAAAACGCGATAAAATTAGCGGTTTTCAAGACCAGGCGTTTGCCCTCTTTCTCTTCCTGGCGCACCAGATCCAGGAATAAAGAACGTTCATGGAAATCGAAATACAGTTTTGCCCCGTTGATTTTGTCCCATGTGCGCATAGGGAC
>JACQQW010000235.1 GCA_016206745.1 Candidatus Omnitrophota bacterium
CACCACAAGACAAGGGAAAAGACGGCCAAAAGAATAAGTGGGAAGGAAATCCGGTCTCCGGAAGGTCTGGTCATATCAAATACATCCAATAATCAATGGATTTCTTAATACTTTTTAACAAACATCTCCCGGATCACTTCATAAAGGAACACCGCGCCCCAGCGGAAAATCTGCAGCTTGCGTTTGCCGTAGATGCGCGGCGGCTCATCCCCCGGGATTTCCCCGATTTTTAATCCCCGGCGGGCGGCCCGCATGGACAATAACGGCTCCCAACTGACATACGTCCCAAAAAGTCTTTCTTCTTTTTCAAAAGCCGCGTCTTTGGTCAGCCCCAAATCGTGGATCAACCGGGTCTTATACGCCCGGTAAATGACCATGGCGTCCGTATAATGGCCGCGATGGCAGATATTAATAATGGTCGTAAACACCCAATTGCCGAAGCCCGTGATCAAATCGTCGTCATAGCTTTTGGCGCCCTGGGCATAACGGGAAACAATGACCATGTCATGGCCTTCCTTCATCTTGGCAATGCACGCGGGGATCAACTCGGGAATGGAATTGCCGTCGGGACTGAAGGTCAGGACCACATCCCCGGTGACTTGCGGGAGAACTTCCCTGTAGGCCTTGCGCAGGCCTTTTTCCTTTTGAATATACACCTCATACCCTTGGCTGCGCGCGTATTCAACGGTGCCGTCCGTGGATTGGCCGTCCACAACGATAAGCTGGTCAACCCACTCCCGCTTGATGCGCGGCATAATGGCCTTCATCCCCCCCAGCTCATTGAGGGTGGGGACCAATAAAGTTACCTTCATGCATCCTCCTTTTTTATTCGGAACACCCGCTTGCAAGGCACAAACAATGGTGATAAACTAAACAATCTTAAAAGATATTAATCTCAACTGCAATCTAAAATAATGAAACAAATACTCTTGCCCCTGCCCCGGATCATTGTGTGTGTTTTTCTTTTTTCCTTGTTGTACTGGTCTTATTTGGCATTGAATACCCGCATGTCGATTTCCTGCGACTCTATTGGATATGAAGCCCTGGGCAGGCTCATACAAGAGCACGGTTTTTTGCCGGCCTATTTCAAAAATAATGAACCTAACCGCGAGCCCCTTTATCCTTTGCTGGTTTCCTCCTCCATGTATTTAGAGCGGATTTTGGGCATGGGCTATACTAAAATCATGGCCGCCTACGGCGTCCTCATTCTTTTGATGACCCAAATCTTAATATACATCGTCATGCGGCTCCTGAATATCCGCACAGGCGTCTGCGCGCTGGCACTGGCGTATATGGGCATATCGCCGGCGCTCAACAACACCGCCTTTAGTCTATACTCGGAAATTGCCACCTATCCATTTATATTGCTCCTGATCCTCCTCAACGCGCGGGCATACCAAACCATCCGGGAAGGGACAATCAAAGACTCCCTGCGCATCGGGTTTTACCTCGGGCTTATTTTTTTAGCCGTCACCTTTATCAAGGCGGTATTTGAATTGGTTTTCTTCATACTTTGTGCGGCCTATGTGTGTATTTTGGCCGCTTCCCTTTTTCAACGGAAGAATGCCATTGCTTTAAACTGCCTGATTGTCCTGGTTATATTCGCCGCCTCTTACCAGGCCCCTGTACTGGCGTACAAATCCTTAAACAAGAAATATAATGATCATTTTGTCCTGACCAATAGGGGAAGCTGGGCCTTATACGGCAGTTGCGCCGTTCGGGCGGAAAAATTAACGGTGGAACGGTTTTTGACCGCTGCCGCCTCCGTTCCCGGAAGAGGATTTTGTGAACAAACGTTCGGCAAGGAAAAATGTTTCTTTTGGGGAACAGAGCAATCAGACTTGCTGGGCGATACAAAGCTTGTTGAAATTTCCCGGCACACGCCTGCATCCATGGTTGATCAAAGAATGCTGGAATTGGCCAAAGAAAAAGCCATGAAAAACCCGGCCCAATTTATATTATTAATGGGGCTGGACGGCCTGAAAATGTTTTTCTGGGAATCCACTCAAATTGGTTTCGTCGCTTACCCTCCATGGATGGAGCGTATGTATCACATTACCTTGTTCAAAAATGGGCTGCGGATGCTGGTATCTTTATTGTCTTTGGGAGGGTTTTTATACCTTGGCGTTTTTATTTTTAAAAATTTTACCGCATTCTTGAATGGCAGGGCTTCCAGCCCCCGGATCATCACCGGGTCCTTTATGTTCCTGATTATAGCGGGTTATGTCGGACTTCATTCTTTGTTTAATACTGTCCCAAGATGGGCGCTGCCGCTCGCCCCGCTTTATATCATCACCATAGGAATAATGCTCGATGGGATGGTCCCTGACCGCCGTAAACCGCAAAAATAATAGACCGGTTCTGATATGTAAAGTGTTGGTCTTGCTTTGCCTCTTTTTATTATTTTACTTTCTGATCGGACGGGAATTTCGCAAAGCCCAAATGAGGACGCTCAATTATTTTATGCCCGGCTCATACACGGCCTTGCTGGACGATGCCGGACCGGTGAACCGGCATGTTTTTGATCGTTATATTATTTATTATAAATTAATATCGGGACTGACCGGCGGCAATGCCGATGCTTATGCCATGCTGGGAATTTGTTACAGCCGCCTGGAACAAGACCGTCCGGCGATCAAGTTTCTGGAAAAAGCAATGGCCTTAAAGCCCCAGTCCTTTTGGGCCGGCTATGATCTGGGCGCGCTTTATTTGAAGAACAACGATCACACCAAATCTTCCCAAATATTGACCCAAGCAATAAGCATCCCGCCGCAGACCGCGTTTGG
>JACQQW010000234.1 GCA_016206745.1 Candidatus Omnitrophota bacterium
GCCGCGATCACCAGGGCATTTTTGACCATGCCGGAAAGCACATATTGTTTGGCGGTAGTCAGCGCGTATAAAAAACCCGAACACGCGGCGGAAATGTCAAAAGCCGTTGATTTGTGGGCGCCGATATTTTTTTGGACCTTACACGCCATCGCGGGAAAATTGCTGTCCGGACTGATGGTGGCCACAATAATCAAATCAATGTCTTCAGGGGCCAAAGCGGCATCCGCTAAAGCGCTTTGAGCGGCGGCGGCGGCCAGGTCGCTGGTTTTTTCATCTGATGAGGCGATGCGGCGTTCGTAAATGCCGGTGCGGCTGCGGATCCATTCATCGGATGTCTCCACTATCTTTTCCAGATCAAGGTTGGTGAGCTTTTTGGGAGGCAGATAAATCCCTAGACCTAAAATACCCACATGTCTGGCCATGTTATTTGGACGCCTCTTCTTTGATTTTGGCTAGAATATTATGATCGACTTCTCGGATGGCAGCACGGATGGCATTCTTGATGGCCTTAGGGGACGATCGGCCATGGCTGATCAACACCAGCCCATCCACACCCAATAGCGGCGCGCCGCCGTACTCGGAATAATCAATCGATCTCTTGGCCTCTTTTAAACTGGATTTTAAAAGCAAGGCGCCTAAAATAGCGACGGGGTTTTTTTTAATTTCCCGTTTAAGCAGTTCACCGACCGATTCCATCAACCCTTCTGAAACTTTTAACGCCACGTTCCCCACGTACCCGTCACAAACAATGCAATGCGCTTTGCCATTATAAATTTCATTGGCTTCCACGTTACCGATAAAATCTGGCTCTTTTTCTTCCAGCATCTTATGGGCTTCTTTTTCCAGTCCGGTGCCTTTACACTCTTCGGCGCCGATATTTAAAAGCCCAACCCGCGGTTTTGGAACATCCAGCACTAAATTGGCATATACTTTCGCCATTTTAGCGTATTGCAAAAGGTGTTCGGGTTTGGCTGCGGTGTTGGCGCCCACATCGATCATAAAAGAAAATTTCTCCAAGGTGGGAATGACGCAGCCGATGCCGGGCCGGTCCACACCGGGGATCATCCCTAAAAAAATTGTAGACGCGGCGACAACGGCGCCGGTATTGCCTGCGCTGATAAATGCATCGTAACCGGGTTTTTTCAAAAGACCGATGCCGACCGTAATGGAAGAATTCTTTTTCTGACGGATGGATGCGGAGGCTGGATCGTCCATGCTGATGACTTCCGGCGCATGGATGATTTCAACCAGATGTTTGGCATAAGCGTGCTTTTTTAATTCTGTTTCAATCTGGCCCTGAATGCCGACTAAAACAACAGGGACTTTATATTCATTCAAAGCCTCAACAACCCCGGCAATTATATTCTGCGGAGCATGGTCCCCACCCATTGCGTCGATGACAATCTTCATAAATGAGCACCTGACTTATCTCCCCTGTACCATATGGTACAGGGGTTGGGGGGAGTTTATTAACTAGGACTTAACAGCAACGATTTGCGTGCCCTTATAATGACCGCAAAAAGGACACACCCGATGGGAAAGCACGGGCTTGGAGCATTGCGGGCATTTTCTCAAAGACCCGACACTGACCTTCCAATGGGTGCGGCGGGTGCGGCCGCGGGTTTTTGAATGTTGACGTTTTGGTAATGGCATGATGGTCTCCTATGTGCACTTACATTGTTCGATATTCAAATTCGCCCCGCATTTGGGGCAAATACCTTTGCAATCTTCCTTGCATAAAATCCGCGCAGGGTTGGCCAAAATCATTTCCTGGCGGATCTCCTCCCCTAAATCAATATATTCAACCCCCGCGGCCACTTCAAAATCAAAATGATACTCAAATTCTTGGCCGAGAAAGACATCGCCCAAACACCGGGCGCAGGCAAAACCAAAATCCGCTTCGATTTTAGTGTCGGCGATGATGCAATTATCCACCCGCTCTAAATGCGCTTTGACATGAATGGGGGAACGCAGGTCGATTTCTTCATCACTTAAACCAATGCCCTCTTTGGGGATGGTCTGGTCAATATCCATCCCTTGGGAGGTGACGTCCCTGACAGAGATCTTGATCATGGTGCGAATACTTTTTTTAACGCGCGCTCAACCGGTTTAGGCACAAGCGTAGATATGTTTCCGTTTAAACTGGCCACCTCTTTGAGCAAACCAGAGGACACAAACGAAACATGCTCCGAAGGCATTAAAAAAACCGTTTCAATGTCCTGCGCCAGCCGCCGGTTGGTCAGGGCGATTTGGAATTCATAATCAAAATCCGAGGTCATGCGCAGGCCCCTGATAAGGACATTGATTTTCTTGCGGCGGGCATATTCAATAACCAAACAATCAAAACTTTCAACGTCAACACCTTTAATGTTCTTAGTGATTTCTTTGAGCAAATTGACCCGTTCTTCAATGGCAAACAGGCTTTTCTTGCTGGTATTGTCGGCAACCGCCACAATCACGCGGTCAAAAATACGGGACGCCCTTTGAATGACATCCAAATGGCCATTGGTGGCGGGGTCAAAACTACCCGGATAAATAGCTGTGCGGCCTTTAGGCATATAAACCCTTAGATATTTCTAACCTTTTGAAATATAGTCAGATAAGAAGCCCCATAACGGCGTTCGATCACAACCGCAAGCCCTGGCGGAATCTCCAGCCGTTCGCTTTTATCATACTGCGC
>JACQQW010000228.1 GCA_016206745.1 Candidatus Omnitrophota bacterium
GCCCCAAGCGGCGCGAATTCATCGACCAATGACATTGAACGTCAGAGGTTTTTTACCGGGGGCGCGGAAGCAAGGGCCAAAAAGATCTATGAGGGATTTGGTTCCGGGGAAAACACATTAACAACGGGGGCCCTCTATTATCACGTCACTTCCCCGAGGATCGATAAGCGCGGGACAACACCGGATGCTGTGGATGGAGCGGTCCGTAAGGATGCCGATCGGCAGATGAATTATGTTTCTATTTTTGCTGAAAACTTTTTTAAATTCGGAAAGCTGTCCGTCATACCCGGCGTTCGTCTGGAGAGCGTATGGCAGTCCGTTAAAGAAAATATTAACCTGGATAAAACAACTGTCCCGCTGGCCGATGATTCCAGCTTTGATTTTGTCCCCTTGTCCGGATTGGGCGTTGCTTATGAATTGCCCGCGGGCATGGAAGCGTATGGAAACATCTCGCAGAGTTACCGGCCCCGAATATACACCCAGGCGGTCCCAACCGGGAGCGGACAGGTCGTAAATGATGATCTCGAGGAGGGTAAATCGTGGCAGGCGGACATTGGAGTCAGGAAAACGCCCGTTGATTATTTTTCCTGGGATGCCGGCTTTTTTTATATGGTGTTTAATGATCAGATCGGCACGTCCGGATCGACGGTTGAAAATGTTGGGGACGCGCGCCATCACGGGATTGAGCTGGCCGGCGAGCTGGATGCCATCGGATGGCTTGACAGCTTGGGCCAAACCGGTCATGGGAAGGAAACAGGGTCCGTTAATTTGTTCGCCAATATAATGGCATTGAATGCCGGGTTCACCAAAGGCCCGAACAAAGGTAAAACGCCTCAGTATGCCCCGGACTTTATTTTTAAGACCGGGATTGAATACGACCGTCACGGCCGGGCGAAAATACGGCTGGCTGGAACGTTCGTCGATGACCATTTCGCGAATGATACCAACACCGCCCAATTCATAGTGCCTTCCTATAAGGTATGGGACTTGACCGGGGAAGCCAAAGTGTATAAGGACATGGTGAGCCTTTTTGGGGGGATTAACAATATTTTTGACGAACAATATTTTGCCCGGGTAAGAAGTGATGGCATTGATCCTGCCGCGGGAAGAAATTATTACGCGGGTGTCAAAATGGCTTGGTAAAACCGGAGGGCAGCTATGTTCGAATTTTTTCAAAAAGGCGGGCCGGTCATGTGGCCGTTGCTTTTTACTTCTTTGGCGGCCTTGACCGTGGTCATTGAGCGCATCATTTTTATCGTCAGGGAACGCCGCAACCGCCGGCCGGACGTGGTTGAAAAAATCCTCGCCTATGTGGAGCGCGGGGACGTGGACAATGCGGTCAAGAGCGGGCAGCAGACCCAGGACTTCGTCGCCAAGGCGCTGGTGTACGGCCTCACCCATCGCCAGCAATCTTTTTCCAATGCGTTGCTGCTGGCGGCAAACCAGGAACTCAAGCGGTTCAGCCAGGGGCTTTCCACATTGGATACGATCATTACTTTGGCCCCTCTTTTGGGGTTGTTGGGGACGGTCACCGGGATGATCCATGCCTTTGGCCTGTTGGGCAATAAGGAATTGGAAACTCCGACGGTCATCACCGGCGGGGTTTCTGAAGCGCTGATCGCCACCGCCTTCGGTCTTTTTATCGCGATTGTGGCGCTCATCCCTTTTAATTATCTCAACGGCAGGCTGGAAGATGCCCGGCAGGAAATAGAAGATGCAGCCACGTACCTTGAACTGTTGATCGTTAAGCTGACGAATAAAATATGAGAGTGCCTTTACCGGCAGCCAAGCGCCGCGTGCGCATAGAGATCATCCCTTTGATCGACATTGTTTTTTTTCTTTTGGCGACCTTTGTCATGGTGTCTTTATCCATGGTCAAGAACCAGGGGATTTCCGTTAATTTGCCGACGGCCTCAACGGGCAGTCCGCAGGAGGCCGGGGAAATCATCGCCATCACCGTCAATGAACAAGGGGACATTTATTTGGACAAGGACCTGGTTTCTTTTGAACAAATGTCGGCGCGGTTAAAAGGATTAAAGATCTCTGATCCAGATTTGAAGGTTTTGATCAACGGGGATGCAAAAGCACATTTCGGCAAGGCCATCGGTATTTTGGATGAAGTCAGGCGCCTGGGGATCGGTAAAGTGTCCATCCGGACCAAAGGCGAAGCCGCGCGATGACACAGGGGTTGATCATGGACAGAGTCTCCGAACGCATCACTTTGAAAGACACGACCTGCCCGCTGATCCGCCTGGATGCGGCCAGGCGGCGCGATAAGTCGGTGAGTTTTTCCATATCGGTGGCGCTGCACCTCATCATTTTTGTGGCCGCGGGCATGACTTTTATTAAACCGCCGCAATTCGGGGTGGACCAGGGCTCCGGCAGCATCGAGGTCAATCTTGTCGCGGCGCCGGTCGAAGTTGTGCCGCAAGCACCGGTGGAAACACCGGTGGAAACAAAATCGGAATTTGTGGAACAACAAACGGCCAGGCCGGCGGCCAGGGAAGAGGCCAAGGCATCCGCTGACGGCAAAGATCAAAGCACCGTCCAATCCACGGGAGGGGCCATTACAGAAGCACAACCGGATTATTTAAAAAATCCGGCGCCGGTTTATCCGGATACGGCCCTCCGGAGCGGGCAGCAGGGAATGGTCCTGGTGAAGGTCTTGATTGATAAAAACGGCCGGCCGGTTACAGTTGAAATCGAACAAAGCTCGGGTCATAAACTGCTCGATGACGCCGCTGTTAAAGCCGTTAAAACCTGGCAGTTCCATCCGGCCCGCCTGGGGGGCATGCCGGTTGAATCTTCGGTCGGAGTACCGGTCAAGTTTGATTTAGAGAAAGCAAAAATTTGATATGCAAACAGCCATTGTCATGGTCATCATTGGATTAAGCGTTTATTATGTGGTCCGGTGTTTTATAAAATCATTTCAAGACAAGAAGACCGGGCATTGCTCCGGCTGCCGCAAGGAATAATCATGTTATCCATTTGGAGAAAATTGTTCCCGTTTAAACAATTCCCGTGCGTTTGCAACGCCAAAGCAAAGAGCCTGTGCGAGGCGGGTACCGGCAGGCGTTTGCGGGTGGAATGCCTGTGCGGGGAGGAACATATATGCCACCGCCTGCGGGAAATGGGTTTTTGTGAGTCTTCCGTGGTGGAAAAAATCGCCGACAGCGGCTCTTTGATCTGCAAAGTCTGCGATGCCAAAGTGGCGCTGGGCAAAGACCTCGCCCAACAAATCATTGTTAAGGACATTTGTCCGTGCCAGGGGCATGGCCATGTCTAAATCCAAGCGCCAAACCGTCTTATTAAGCCAAATGCCCGTCGGACAACAGGGCATTGTCCAGGATTTCGTTTTTGATGACTGCGAACGCCTGGAAGAAATGGGCATGACCCCGGGGGAAACCGTGGAGGTGGTCCGCTATGCCCCTTTGGGCGACCCTATTGAAATCAAGGTCCGCGGGTATTTCCTGTCCTTACGCAAACAGGAAGCCGACCGCATCAAGGTAAAAATATTGTGACCGTCTCCATCCGCACAATTTGCCTGGCAGGCAACCCTAATTCCGGTAAAACCACCCTGTTTAATGCCTTCACCAAATTACGCCAGAAGGTGGGCAATTACCCCGGCGTGACGGTCGAGAAGAAAACCGGGGCATTGGCCCTGGCCGAAGACCGGGTGGTCAATGTCATTGATTTGCCCGGAACATACAGTTTATCCGTGCGTTCCCCCGACGAACAAATAGCCCGCGACGTGCTGTTGGGCCGCGCCCCGGACACGCCCAAACCGGACATGGTGGTGTGCGTGGTCGATGCCGGTAATTTGGAGAGGAATTTATACTTAGTCACCCAAATCCAGGATTTGGGCCTGCCCATGATCCTGGCTTTAAACATGATGGATGAGGTCGAGCGCCAGGGCCGGCGCATTGACGTGGACAAATTGTCCCGGCATTTAGGCATCCCGGTTGTGCCCACCGTCGCCCATCAGAATAAAGGGATAGAAGAATTAAAAAGTTTGATCGCCTCCGGCGTAAAGGCGGAGTACCGCCGGATTTGGCGCATGGCCCCGGATTTGGAAGAAGAGGCGGAACATTTAAAGAATGTATTGGTCCGCCAGGAAGGCCTGGAGGGCAATGAAGCATTTGTGGAAGCGGTGAATTTATTGTCCCAGGCAAAAATGAATGAGGGCAGGACCTATAAAAAGGAAACTGTTTCGCAAATCAATGCCATTCAAAATCGTCTGCACAAAATGGGCTTAAGGGCCAGGACCGCGGTCATCGAAGCCCGGTATGACTGGATCAAATCCATCCTTAAAGATTGCGTGAAGGACAAGAATAAAAAAGGCCTGGGACTTACCGAACGCCTGGATGCGGTATTGACCCATAAATTGTTCGGATGGGTGTTCTTCCTGGGGATCATGGCATTGATGTTTTATATGATTTTTACGGTGGCCACAATCCCCATGGACTTGATCAACCAGGCCTTTGACACCTTGGGGAAATGGGTGGTTTCTGCGCTTCCACCGGGCGATGTGCGGGATTTGATCGTCAACGGGATCATTGCCGGGGTGGGCGGGGTGGTGGTATTTTTGCCGCAAATCTTGATTTTGTTTTTTTTTATCAGTTTATTGCAGGACACCGGCTACATGGCGCGGGCCGCCTTTATCATGGACCGGGTGATGAGCAAGGTGGGTTTGCACGGGAAATCATTTATTCCTTTACTGAGTTCATTTGCCTGCGCCATTCCCGGGATCATGTCCGCCCGGACCATCGAAAGCCCCAAAGACCGGCTGGTCACCATTTTAGTGGCGCCTTTGATGAGCTGCTCCGCCCGTTTGCCGGTCTATGCGATCATGATCGCGGTGCTGATGCCATTGGCCGGCGGATGGCAAAAGGCCGGGATCATGCTGATGATGTATATACTGGGTATTGCCGGGGCCTGCGGCATGGCCTGGTTTTTTAAGCTGACCTTATTGCGCTCTCAAAAGCCGATTTTCATTATGGAACTGCCGCCGTACCGTTTGCCGTCTTGGAAGACGGTTGCCATGCACATGTGGGAACGCGTCCGGCTTTTTTTAAAACGGGCGGGCACGGTCATTTTGGCCTTGTCCATTATCCTGTGGGCATTGATGACGTACCCTAAGCACCCCGGCGTGGAACAAGGCCAGGCGTTAAAATTAAGTTATGCCGGCCAGGCGGGCACCTTCATTGAGCCGGCCATTAAACCGTTGGGATATGACTGGCGGGTCGGTATCGGTTTGATCGGGTCCTTTGCCGCCCGGGAAGTGTTTGTCTCCACCATGAGCATTGTTTTTAGTCTGGGCGATGAAGCCAAAGAAGAAACTTTGCGCGAGGCCTTTGCCAGGGCCGCCTGGCCCGACGGCCGCCCGCTTTTTACGCCCTTGATGTGTTTGAGCCTGATGGTATTTTACGTCTTCGCCCTGCAGTGCCTGAGCACCGTCGTGGTGGTTTACCGCGAAACCAATTCCTGGCGCTGGCCGTTGTTCCAGTTTATCTACATGCTGATTCTGGCTTATCTGGCGTCTTTGATTGTCTATCAAGGCGGGAAGCTGTTGGGGTTTCAGTGATCCCATTTCATTTATTCCGCCGCTTTTTGATTTCACTTGCGCTTTTGATGGTCATGAGCTTCTTTACGTTTTGGCTCATGCACGCGACCCCGGGCAATTTTTTTGACAGCCTCAAATTAAACCCGCAGATTTCCGCCGCGACCATTGCCTCGTACGAACAGATGTACCATCTGAAAGATCCGTTCATCGTTCAATACGGGCATTGGCTTTTGAATGTGTGCAGGGGGGAGTTTGGGTATTCGTTTTATTATAATGTGCCCGCCGCCCATATTATCGTTTCCCGCCTGTGGAACACTTTTTTGTTGTCGCTGGCGAGTTTATTGCTGACCTGGGGGCTGGCCATCCCTTTGGGCGTTTGGGCCGCCCTGCGCCATGGCCGTTTGGCCGACCGCGTCATGAACGTTTTGTCTTTTGCGGCTTTTTCCGTCCCGTCTTTTTTCCTGGCCATACTTTTATTATACACGGTCAGGCAATGGGGGATATTGCCCTTAGGCGGCATGCACAGCGCCGGGTATGATGATTTGTCCTGGTTTGGGAAAGTAATCGATGTGGCGCGCCATTTAGTCATCCCGGCAGTGGTTTTGTCCCTGGCTTCCATTGCCGGCCTGCAGCGGCTGATGCGCGGCAATATGCTGGCCCAATTGCGCCAGCAATACATTGTGGCCGCCCGCGCCAAAGGCCTGACCGAGGGGCGGATCATTTACCGCCATGCCCTGCGCAATGCGTTTAATCCCATGGTGACTTTACTGGGTTATGAATTTGCCTCACTCTTAAGCGGTGCGGCGCTGGTGGAAATTGTGTGTTCCTGGCCAGGCCTGGGGGCATTGATGTTGACGGCCGTGCGTTCCAAGGACGTGTATGTGGTCATGGCCGGCATGCTGATGGGCGGTGTATTGCTGTTGTTGGGGAATTTGCTGGCGGATTTTTTATTGTTGCGCGTCGATCCAAGAATTAAGGGGACACGCACCTGATATGGGCCATTTTCATTTAACCATAGAAGCGTTTGGCCGGCGCAAAAGCGCGGTTGTCTGTTTTTGGGTCTTGATTGCCTTATACGCCGCCGCCTTGTTTGCTCCCGTGCTTAGCGCCTACAGGTTTGACGATGAAGACCGCGATTATTCCTATTGCCCGCCCACGCCGGTGGAATTCTTCGATCACGGTCAATTGGTCTGGCCGTTCGTCTACGGCCGCGCCCTGACCTTCGATGAAAACCATCGCCGGATTTTCACCGTGGAAAAAGGCAAAAAATATCCTTTAGAAATTTTCAGTAAAGGCCGTTTATTAACGGTGGGTGCGCCGGGGCGTTTATATTTATTGGGGGCCGACAGCCGGGGGAGAGATTTATATTCCCGTTTGCTCTACGGGGCGCGCATTTCTTTGTCCATCGGCCTGATCGGGGTATTGATTTCTTTTGGGATCGGACTGCTTGTTGGGGGCATTGCCGGGTATTACGGCGGTTTTGTTGACGCGGCATTGATGCGCCTGTGTGAAATGTTCATGCTGGTGCCGGGGTTTTATTTGATGCTGGCGCTGCGTTCGGCGGTGCCGGAGGACTTTAATTCGGCGCAGGTTTATTTGACCGTGGTGGTCATTCTTTCATTCATCGGCTGGGCGTCCCTGGCGCGGGTCATCCGCGGCATGGCCCTGTCCTTGCGCGAGCGCGACTATGTGGCCGCGGCAAAATTAATGGGATTGTCTGATGCGGCCATCATTGCGCGGCATATTTTGCCGCACACGGTGCCTTATTCGCTGGTGGCCATCATGCTGACCATCCCCGGTTATATTTTAGGGGAGGCGGGTCTAAGCGTGCTGGGCTTAGGCATACAGGACCCGGTGCCGAGCTGGGGGAATTTATTGTCCGAGGCCATGGGCATTGTGCGCATTCAATTCGCGCCCTGGATTTTAATGCCGGGCGCATTGATTTTTATGACTGTGGTCTGTTTTAATGTGGTGGGGGACGCATTGCGGGACGCTTTAGACCCAATGTTAAAGAATGAAAACGTTACTATCCATTAAAAATTTGACGGTGTCGGTCCATACGGCCAAAATCATTGACGATGTGTCATGGGATGTCCCGCAAGGCAAAATCACCGGCATTGTGGGCGGCTCCGGCA
>JACQQW010000030.1 GCA_016206745.1 Candidatus Omnitrophota bacterium
GGCACACCACCGGTTACGCGGTGCCGACCTATGTCATCGATGGGCCCGGCGGCGGCGGAAAGATCCCCATATCGCCCAATTACATCACGGCCAAAGAACCGGGACGCTATGTCCTGCGCAATTTCGCGGGGGAACAGTACACCTACGTAGACCCGGCGTATTAATCCCTTCCAGACCGCGGCCCTGGCAAACCCTTGACAAAATCCGGTTATTTGTTATACTTTTAGCAGATTAACATTGAGAGTGCTAATTTTGCTTATGGGCCCAAGAACTACTGATTTTCAGGAACGCAAAGAACGGATCCTGGCGATTGTCGTCAGTCAATACATCAGGATGGTCAGTCCTGTGGGGTCCCAGTTTATTGCCGAGGAGTATAAGCTGGACATTTCCTCCGCCACCGTGCGTAATATTCTGGCGGAACTGGAAGAGGAAGGATATTTGACCCACCCGCACACCTCCGCCGGGCGGGTGCCGACCTCCCGCGGTTACCGTTATTATGTGGACCATTTGATGGATGAGATCCAATTATTAGAAGAAGAAAAGCGTTGCATTGAGGCCGAATGCAAGCGCTACCGATATCAACTGGAATTGTTGATGGAAAGGACTTCCCAGGCCCTTTCCGATTTGACGCATTATACCACCATTATTTCTGTCGATGGCTGGGAGAGTAAAATCATCCTTAAAGGGACCAGTTATGTGGTGGGGTACCCTGAGCAAACCGATATTTTAAAGATCCAGGCGATTTTACGCATCCTCGATGAGAAAGGGCGCCTTTTGGAGCTCATTAACCGCGACATACACAAACGAATTGAAATTTATATCGGCCATGAAATGGCCCTCAAAGAAATGGACAGTTGTTCGATGGCTGTTTCCGCTTTTGATAAAGATGGTGTCAGCGGACGTATCGCAGTATTGGGCCCTGTGCGCATGCAGTATGACCGCGTGGTTTCCGCCCTCGAATATGTTGCCGCCTTGTTAAGCAAATAAATCTTATGGATGAACAGGTCCAACAACCTCAAGAAGAAGTTTTGCCTCCGCCGCCGGAAACAGAAGTTTTAAAAGCGCAACTGGCCGCGGAAAAAGACAAATATGTGCGCCTGCTGGCCGAATGCGAGAATATGCGCAAACGGCAGGAACGCGAGCGCCACGACATCATCAAATACGCGCATGAAGAGGTCATCATCGAATGTTTGAAGATTTACGATGACCTGGAGCGCTGCCTCAACGCCTTTAAGGCCAAAGAGGGCATGGACCCGAATTTGGTCAAAGGGCTGCAGATGGTATTTGATAATCTGCGGGAGTTGATGAATAAATATGACGTCAGGCCCATTGAATCCGTCGGGAAACCATTTGATCCCAACCGCCATGAGCCGTTGATGCAGGCGGAAACGAATGAAGCGCCGGATGGGCAGGTGCTGGAGGAATTTCAAAAAGGTTATACTTTGGCCGGGCGGGTGGTCCGTACCGCGAAGGTCAAGGTCGCGAAGAATACAACGTAGGGGCGTATTGCAATACGCCCGCACATAATTTAAGGAGGGCATTATGGCACGCGTTATCGGAATCGATTTAGGGACCTCAAACTCCGCGGCGGCGGTCATGGAAGGCGGCCGCCCCGTCATCATCCCGTCGGCGGAAGGCGCGGGAGTGGCGTCGGGCAAGGCATTTCCGTCATTCGTCGCTTTCACCAAGGAGGGGCAATTGATCGTCGGGGAACCGGCCCGCCGCCAGGCGCCCATCAACTCCGAAGGCACGGTCTACGCGGCCAAGCGCAAAATGGGCACCGACCATAAATTCAATGTGCTGGGAAAACAATACTCGCCGCAGCAAATCAGCGCGTTCATTTTGCAAAAGATCAAGGCCGACGCGGAAAAATTCTTAGGCGACAAGGTCAACGAGGCCGTCATCACGGTGCCCGCCTATTTTAACGACAATCAGCGCCAGGCGACCAAGGACGCGGGGGAGATTGCCGGGCTTAAAGTGCTTCGCATCATCAATGAGCCGACCGCCGCGTGTTTGGCCTATGGCCTGGACAAGGCGGGCAAAGAGCAAAAAATCATGGTCTTTGACTTAGGGGGAGGCACTCTGGACGTGACCATCCTGGAAATGGGCTGGGATGAGGCCAGCAAGGCCGCGACTTTTGAAGTTTTGTCGACCAGCGGGGACAATCAATTGGGCGGCACGGACATGGACAATGCCCTTATTAATTACATCACTGAGGAATTCAAAAAAGAGTCCGGCCTGGATTTGCGCAATGACAAAATGTCGTTCCAGCGCCTGCGCGAGGCCGCGGAAAAAGCCAAGGTGGAGCTTTCCAGCACTGTCTCGACTGAAGTCAACCTGCCTTATATTACGGCGGACGCCACCGGCCCCAAGCATTTAAATATGAAGATCGACCGCGCGAAGCTGGAAGATTTAATATCCCCTTTGGTCGATCGTTGCCGCGGCCCGGTGCGGCAGGCCATTAAAGACGCTTCTTCCAAATTGGGATCGGAAGTCAAAGTTGACCGCGTTGTTTTGGTCGGCGGCCCCACCCGCATGCCCATTATCCAGGCATTTCTGGAGAAGGAAGTCGGGCAAAAAATTGAGCGCGGCATCGACCCCATGGAATGCGTGGCCTTGGGCGCTGCGATCCAGGCGGCGATCATCACCGGAGACGCGAAAGACGTGCTGTTGCTGGATGTTACGCCTTTGTCATTGGGGATCGAAGTGGAAGGCGGGATTTTTAATAAATTGATCGAGCGCAACACCACTATCCCGGCCAAAAAATCCCAGGTGTATTCCACGGCCGCCGACAACCAGACCGCAGTGACCATTCGCGTTTTGCAAGGCGAGCGCCAGATGGCCAATGACAACACCGAATTGGGCCGTTTTGACTTAGTCGGCATACCACCGGCGCCGCGCGGCCTGCCCCAGATTGAAGTGACCTTTGACATCGATGCCAACGGCATTGTGCATGTGGGCGCCAAAGACAAGGCCACGGGCAAAGAACAGACCATCAAGATCACGGCAAAGACCAAACTTTCCGACGATGATATCCAGAAAATGGTCAAAGAAGCGGAAAAACACGCCGAGGAAGATAAAAAGCGCCGTGAAGAGGCGGAACTTGCCAACCAGGCCAATACCATGGTCTATACGACGGAAAAGGCGATCAAAGACTATGGCGATAAAGTTTCGGCAGCCAAAAAACAGGAAGCTGAAAAGGAATTAAACGCGCTTAAAGACGCTATCAAGGACAAAAACCAGGATCAAATCAAGTCTGCGATGGAAAGCCTGCAAAAGGCCAGCCATAAATTGGCGGAAGAGGCGTATAAGGCCACGGCGAACCAGCAGCAAACTCAAACCGAACAGCAGGCTGGCCCTAAGCCGGAGCAACCGTCACCGGATCAGGGGAAAAAGGATGATGTCATCGACGCGGACTTCAAGGCGAGTGATAAATAAGGAATGAAGAAAGATTATTACGAAATTTTAGGGGTGCCCAGGACGGCCGCTTTGGCCGAGATCAAGAAGGTATACCGTTCTTTGGCCCTCAAGCATCACCCTGACCGCGTGCCGGAGGCGCAAAAGAAGGAGGCTGAGGCCAAATTTAAGGAAATTTCCGAAGCCTACGGCGTCCTTTCCGACCCGCAAAAAAAGCAACTGTATGACCAACACGGGCACCAGGGCATTGACCAGAATTATACGCCGGAAGATATTTTCCGGGGGGCGGATTTCTCCAGTGTTTTCGGCGAGGCGGGCTTGGGCGATATTTTAGGCCGCATGTTCGGCGAGCAATTTGATTTTGGCGGGGGAGGACGCGGCAATGGCCGTTCGCGCGGCCGTGACATCCAGTATGAGGTTGAAATCACCCTTGAAGAAGCGTACACCGGCGTTAAGAAAGAAATCAAATTTCCCCGTTATGACCATTGCAAAACCTGTGACGGTACCGGCGCCCGCGACGGCAAGGCCTTAAAAACCTGTCCGCAATGCCGCGGACAAGGCCAGGTGGTGATGGGCAATGGCTTCTTCCGCATGGCGCAAACCTGCGGCCAATGCCGCGGCACGGGCAAAATCATCACTGAAAAATGCCCCCAGTGCGGCGGCCAGGGCTTGACCAGGGTCACCCGCACCGTGGAAGTCAAAATTCCGCCTGGGGTGGACAATGATTCCCAGTTGCGCGTCCGCGGGGAAGGGGAGGCCGGAGCGGCGGGTTCCGGAGACCTGTACCTTTTTATTAAAGTCAAAGAACACCCGGTGTTTCACCGCCAGGGCAATGATCTGTCCATGGATTTGAGCGTGCCGTTTTATAAGGCGGCTTTGGGCTCGGAGGTCAGCATCGACAGTTTGAAAGAAAAAGTGCTGATGAAAATCCCGTCCGGCACCCAAAGCGGCAAGGTGTTTCGTTTGCGCGGCCACGGTATGCCGGACGTCCATCACCATGAGCACGGGGATCTATACGCGCGCGTGATGATCGGCGTACCTGAGCATTTGACCGGCCGCCAGCGCGATCTGCTGGAAGAATTCGCCAGAGAAAGCGGCGATTCCGCCGCCGGTCCGTTCAAGGATAAATTCAAGAAGGCTTTTAGATAAATATGTGGACACGTATCTAATTTGGGGACATGTGCGTTTTTTGTACGTGTCTCCAAATTAGGGCGCCATTAATTCCGTAACGCGGAGAAAATAATATGCCGACCTACCAATACGAATGCTCCGCCTGCGGGCATGAATTTGAAGAATTGCAAACCATGACCGAGCCCAAGCTCACCCAATGCCCCAAATGCGGCAAGAACAAACTGGCGCGTTTGATCGGCAGCGGTTCCGGCATGATTTTCAAAGGCTCCGGTTTTTATGAGACC
>JACQQW010000229.1 GCA_016206745.1 Candidatus Omnitrophota bacterium
CTATCCAACTGAGCTACTGGGACATAATAAAACTATACCATTATATCGAACTCACGTTAACTACTTTATTTCTCGACTTCAGGCCTTTAATGATCTCAATGCGGCTGGCATTAACACCGAAATGTCCGGCCAGGAATTTGACCAGTGCCTGATTGGCGCGGCCTTCGATGGGTGGTGTGGTTAAATAGACCCTGATGCCGCCCGCTTCTTCTTTAAACGCATTTTGACGGGCGCCGGGGATGACTTTGATATTTAATTTCATAAAAAACTTGTGCTTTCTCCATTCTTGGCATATCTTGCATAAGAGCGTGATCTTATGAAAAAACAAAACCCCCTGGAACAAATCTTTGAAGCTTTCCTGTGGAAATCACGGCTGGTCATTTTATTGGCGGTGATTTTCAGCCTGGTCGGCTCATTCGCATTGTTCTTTTCCGGCAGTTTTGAAATATATCACACCGTCCGCCATCTTTTTCCTGAAGGCGGCAGTGAACCGGATTACGCTAAACTGCTCATCGGCATTATCGGCGCCATCGACCTGTACCTTATCGGCATCGTGCTGTTGATTTTTGCCTTTGGTATCTATGAGCTGTTCATTTCAAAAATCGACATCGCCCGCCAGGACAACCATCACAATATCCTGGAGATCGCGTCACTGGATGAGTTAAAGAACAAACTCATCAAAGTCATCATCATGGTGCTGATCGTCAGTTTCTTTAAGGCCGTTCTCACCACCCCCTACCATACCCCGCTGGAAATGCTTTATTTCGGCCTCGCCATTTTATGCGTGGCCACCTGCACATTTTTTATCCACAAAATTGACAAAGAAGAATGATCCCTTTTATGTGCGGTGGATGGCGAACATGGATTTGGGCAGTTCAAAACGCTCAATCCAGGGCTGATTGCGCGCATTGCGTTTTAAAAAGATGATCGTATACCCATCGACAAAGACCGGCGCCCATCGCGGGTCCTGGACGCGTTTGATCAAAAAATCCTGGCCCCAGGGCGTCAAATCGTGGCGGTAAAAATAAACCGCGTTAAAACCGTGCCGGGCGTCGACTTTTTCCCAGACCTTGTCGTCTTCCTGCATGGGGACGTAAACGTCCTTAAAGAATTCCGGAGGGAACGCCTCCTGCCGGTTGTCGACAAAGACTTTCTCGCCCGGGAACAAATGGTAAATCAAATAACCGCCGATGTCATAATTGCTGAACACCGGCCCCTGAAGGGCGGCCTGTTTAAAGAATTCCGCCGACGCATTGACCCCCGGCGCCAAACCAAGGCCAGGGGGAAGGCCGCGCAAAGACCAGGCCTGGACACCCCCAAGGACAATTGAGGCCGCCAACAATGCCGTACGGAACAATTTTTGGTTTTTATGCGGCCACCGGCCTT
This sequence comes from Candidatus Omnitrophota bacterium, assembly GCA_016206745.1. GTDB lineage: Bacteria > Omnitrophota > Gorgyraeia > Zapsychrales > Fredricksoniimonadaceae > JACQQW01. Next base: position 1,387 of record JACQQW010000229.1, read on the forward strand.
CAAGCTGGCCGTAAAAGAAAGCGCCCAGGGGAACCAGAAAGAAACCAAACGGGGCCATCAGGCGCACGGCCTTTAGACCTGCGGCCATGGCAAAGACCGTAAGCGCTATAAACGGCAAATTGGCTTTCCACCCCCGGGCCCGCGCGGCCAGGGCCATGCCGGTCACAGCAACAATGACCAGTCCTAAAAAATAGGGGTGTATTTTCTCCGGGAAACGCGCCATCATAAAAAATATATTTTGATTTTCCGCCAGGCGATAACCGAATTCTTTAAAAATATTTAACGGGGTCAGGGTCCCGGCCAGTCCGGAGGGGTTGATGACATTGACCGCCAGGGCCGCGCCCAATAAAGGAAATAAATGCCGCGCGCACACCCTGCAGCCGCGGCTTGCCCCCTCCCATAAAAAGACCGCAATCAGCAAGGGGCCCATAAAAAAGAAAATGTGGGTGTTGACCCAGATGGTCTGGGCGGTCACCACAATCATAAAGACCAAACTCCGCCGGATTTGTCCCAGCGAAAGCTTGGTCAGCAAATAAAAGTACAGGCCCATCAACAGCATGCTGACGCCTTCCGGACGGATTTCCCGGCGATCAGAAATGAGCGGCAGGGACAGGCACAGGAAAAATACCGCCAGGGCAAAATGCCCGCGCAGCACGGCGGCGCGCCAGAAAAACCACAACGCCGTCAGCAGCACCGCCACATAGGCGATGGACAGCGCCGTAAAACCGCCCGCCTTCCACAAACCGTAGGAGACGACGCCAAAAAGCCAGTGGTGATTGATGAAGGGATAATCGGGATGGGTGAAGGAATAAAAATTCTTATACAGCACGTCCTGCCGGCCCTGCAGGATGAGTTCGCCGTTTTTGACGTGACGGCCGATGTCGACGGCGGTCAGATTGACCGGCTGCATAAGCCTCAAGGCCAGGATGGCGAACAATGCCGCCACGCCGCCTGCGGCCAGGCAGCGGTTGCGCCACTGCAGAAAATTGGGAGCGCCCATTTTTTAGAGTAAATCCATGAGCTGGGCCGTGCGCGCGACTTTACTTTGTTTAAGGATTTCTTTTGTGCGCGACTGGGCGTCCTTTAGAGAAATGCGCGCCAATTGCTCATGCACTTTGGGCAAGTACCGCGCGTCCAGGCTGAAATGCCGCAAACCGACCCCTAAAAGCACCGGCAAAAACTTGGTCTGATGGGCCATGTCCCCGCAAATGGAAACATCCTTGCCGTGCCGGTGGGCGGCATCCACGATCTTTTTTAAGGCCCTTAACACGGCCGGGTGATGCGGCAAATATAAATCCGCGACTTTTTCATTGGTGCGGTCGACCGCCAGCAGGTATTGCACCAAATCATTGGTCCCAATGGAAAAAAAATCCGCCTCTTGGGCCAGATCGTCGATGATTTCAATCACCGAAGGCAGTTCCACCATCATTCCCATCAGCGGGGCGCCGTGATGCCCCGAACCTTGCGCCTTTAAATCCTTGAGGCATTCCAATACCACGCTTTTGGCCTCCAGGAATTCGTCCACGGAGGAGATCATGGGAAATAAAATACGGATATCATAGTCATGGCCGGCGCGTAAAATCGCGCGGACCTGCTGGATGAACACATCTTTATACTTGAGCGAAAAACGGATGGAGCGCAGGCCCAAAAACGGGTTCTCTTCCCTGCCGTAATCATAGTAGGCCAGCACTTTGTCCCCGCCGATGTCCA
>JACQQW010000230.1 GCA_016206745.1 Candidatus Omnitrophota bacterium
TATTTTAGCCGCCAATAATATCAACCGTTCTTTGGAAGAGCTGTCGGTTTTGACTGTTGCGGTGGACTTGATCAGTGACATTATTAAAGTGGGCGAGCCGAAATTAAAGACCACCTTGTTTGCCATGCATAAAGTAGGGGACGCTTTAGGGCTTAAATATTTCAGCGTCAAAGTTGCGCCCAGGGATGTCTTGAAACTCAAGACCCCGTTTATTGCCCACCTTAAAGGCGAGCACTTTGTCACGGTCAAAAAAGTCACCACATCCAAAGTCTATGTTTTGGACCTGGGCCGTCCGGAGATTTTAAACCGGGTGGATTTAGAAAAGCAAGTGGACGGTTTCGCCTACGTGGCCACCGGTTCCCTGCCCGCGCCGGAAATGGTCAGGGGCGGGAGATACCAGTACGTTCCTGAAACCCTGGAAGCCTTTGTCTGGGGCGACAAATGGCGCGACCAAAGCAAGAATTTGCCCGGGTTGTTCAACGGCACGCGATTGGCCGTTAATATCGGCATTCAAGTGGCTGTGGCCGCGGCGAGCTTTGGGCTTGGGGCCTCCGGCGTTCCCGGCTTCAGCAATACCATCGGCGGTGTTCCAGTCAACATAGGACAATTTGTGGCGTTTGGCATGGCCGTGTCCCAGTTTACTTCCACCATCGCCACCATTTGCGTGCAGGAAGGGGCCTGCGACGCGCACACAGGATTTTTATTAAGCACGGCATTGGCTTTCGGCATCACCGTGGGGGTTGGCATGGCCGGATCTATAAGTAATGCGGGGACTGGGGCGGCAGGAAGTTTTAGTGTCGGCAAGCTTGCCGAAGACCTTGCCATCAGTTTATTTAGAGCTGAAGCGCAGTACCAGGTCCTGCAGCAGGTGGAAAAACTCTGCAAGGAAGGGGACTGCAGTGAAACTATGCAGATCGTTAAAGATATGGTGAGCGCGATTGCCATGGCGGTGGTGGGATACGCGGCCACAGTTGCGGGAGTAAAGATTATAAGCACATTTGACTCTAGCGTCACTCAAAGATACGGATTTGGCAAAACCAAAGAAGGCCCGGATGCCGTTACTGACTTAGCGGACGAGAAGGCAACCGTGCGGGGCATGGATAAAGTCAAGGATGCCCTGATCAAAAACCCTAATTTGCCCCATGAACAGCAGCAGGAGATTTTCTGGCAGGAATACATGATCGCCATGAAAGAAATGGGTTTGGGCGATCTGGCGCAAAAGGCATTTGATCATCAAGGAGACAAGGGCTACCCGACAGCTTTTCGGGATTTGGTCAGGGACAGGTTCGCCGGCAGTCCCGACGGGCTTCGCGATCAGGACTTAGTCAATGCCTGGAAGGATGGATCGTCCAAAGATTGGAAACCATTTGACATGGGCGAGACCGCTAAAAGTTTTAAAAGCCAGCTTCCTCTGGCTGTCGGTGAAATTTCCGCCATGCTGGTGCGCCTGGCGGCATTGAAAATTGCCGGGGCCAAGGCGGACAATGTGTACGCCAGGGCCATCTCGCAATTCTTTAATTCCGGCACTGCCCGCATGGGGGAAAGCTGGGCGGGCGGAAACGGCTTCACCGGAAAAGACGCGGATGGCAAACAGATTTCATTAGGCGACATGATTTTGAAAGCGGCCAAGGATGGCGCTGTGCGCGGGATTATGCAATTTGGCTTTTCCGCTTTGGAACAATCCATCATCGGCAAAGCGCCTGGGAAATCGGATCCCGCGAAAATGCCCCGTAGCATCGACGACACCCATGTGGACGGCACGTCCGATGAAGTCCTGCAATACGAATACCGCCTCAAGCAGGCCCAATTCCGTACACTGGTGTTTTTGGGAACTGCGGTTGCCGGTGCTGCAAGGGAACTGTTTTGGGAACCGGAAGCCACCAGCCAGAATCCACGGACATGGGGAACATTCTTAAATCTGATCGGAGGGAATGAGCAAAAGGAGATGTCCGGGTATTTGACCCCCGGTCTGGGAAAATTATTTGGAACACCCTATTTGAGCACTTTTGTTCGCACAGGGAGTTGGGGATCAATCAATAATGCCATTGCTTACAGCGATACGCTGGGTGCTTTAAGCGGATGGACGGCCCAAGGCGCGGTGCAGTCCACCAACATTTATAATAACCTGAAGGCCGCGCATGAGGCCGCGAAGAATGGCCCCATTGGCCTGACCCGCGGCCCCGGCGGTTTGCTCGCGCCCGATTATCTGGGCGCGTATATCGCCTCCCACGGGCCTTCGGTGCAGGACCAATACATTTTGGCCCTGTGGCAGCAGCATTTGATCGGCGCTCCCGGCATCAGCCCGGACCACATTAACACAACATTTCAGAATGCCGTTATAGATAATTTTGAGTCCATAGGCCGGCCGATTGTGGTGCCGTTGGTGAATATGATTGTACGTCCCAAAGAGAATGCTTTGTGGGCCAAGGACAGAGTGGAGAATTTGAAACCCAGTGAGGCCGGCTTTACGTTTACCAATACCGTTGCGGGCAGAAAGGAAATTATTGAATTCGACCGACAAACCGGTAAAGCTTACAAAATGGATAGTGATGAGCAAGGTAATCTGCAGCGTACAGAAACAGAAGTGGATCTCCAAAAGAGGGAAATCAAAGTCACCAAAAAAGGAAACGAGTTCAATATTATATCGCCCAGCGGTTATGGTACGCTCAAGGAGCAGACACTTAATACCGAAAACGGACAGATTGAAGGACGGACGGTGTACATCCGGCGCGGCGGTTTGCGCAATTTCGGCGATATAATTATGACCATGTTTGTCGGCCGCATGAACGGAATGTATTCGGCAAAACCAGGCTTATTCAGCACCGGAGATAAATATTTCAGTGAGCCGGAACAGAAAGAGATTGAAGACTTTTATGGTTTAAAGGCAAACAAATATGATATTTCCTGGGGCCTGGGCGCTACGCCAGGGAAGGCAGGGCAGGTGTTTGACAGCAAAGGTTATTATTCCTTTGCTGGGGCGGCGCAGCAGAACTTTTTCTTGACCTTTCCTTTAAGGGATAAAGACGGCAAGGCTGTTTATCCCGTCCAGGTGGCGCCCTCGGAAGGCATTAAGATTTTTACTGGCGCAGACAATGACCGGGCTCAATTATTTGGTGTCATTGGCGGACCATTAAAGAATGAACTGGTCCTGCCGGGCGGATGGTATTACGGGACCCCTGTGGCAGGCGCGTCGGCAGCGATGGCCTCCGTGACGCCCACAGCTTCGTTTTCATTGGCACAGGGCTTTGCCAAGGGGGCCCAAGCGTTCTTAAACAACAAAGAGGGCACCGATCCCGTTACTCTTGCCACCATTCCTATCCCCAGCCACGAGTTTACCCGCAACATTCGTTTTACCGAGGACTCTAAACCAGGTGAGGCTTCCAAGAAATCCAGGGCCGCTTTAGTTGACAAGGACGGCAGGGTTTTTGTTACCGGTGAGGGAATGCCCGGCGCTACAGTCGGCATTGAAGGTTTTTCTGTAGTTGCGCGCCCCGGTGATGAATTTGTTTTGCGCGGCAAAATTAAGAATTTAGACAATCGTTTCTTTGACTTGGAAACAACGGCACCATCTCGTTTGGAATACAACATTGTCTTTAACACCCAGGGCATCATGCCTGTTCTTGGCACCCAATTGCGCCAGGGGCTTAAATTTATTGTGGGGCAAAATCAGGAAGGTAAAAATCTCATAGTCGGTGTTGAGGGGCTTTATGTCGGCGCCAGCGACGACGAGCACCGCAGGACATTTACTGTCAGGGATTATTCCTTCGATGGGACCAACAAAGAAGCCGAGGCCGCTTTTGGGAAAAATATTTGGCTGGAGACCAAGCGGATTGGCGAAAAACAAGACGGGGACGAGACAACGGTTCTACAATGGAAAGGGGACTTCATTCAAACTAACGTTCCTCTGTTGCATGGCTGGACCAAAGCGGGAGAGAGTACTCCTTTGGTCACACGTACGAAGCTGTATTTATCTGATACGAAAGACCCAAGCAAAAGTCTTTATTCCACCCGAGAAGACGGCCTTGCAGAAGCGGATTTGACCGGCGGGGAACCGCAGGCCAGATTTATGGCGGACAATACCGGGGCGCAATTGTTTTCTTCCGGTGATGGCCATGTCCGTTTTTCGAGGTATTTGCTGCAGGGAGGCATTGAGAGAGTAGCCAACGGGGATGTTAAAGGGGCTTTGGACAATACCAGCCTTAAAGAGGTGAAGTACAATTTTGGCGATCAAATCGATTACGGCAATAAAATGACCAGGATCGGCGAGGTGAAGGATGCCACCATTGAATATATATGGCAAAAGGATGGAAAATGGAAACCAACCGAAGAAAGTCTAAGCAAACTTCATGATGTGGACATGACTTTAACCTATCAAGATGGATCCCATCTAACACTGCCTCTTAAATTCAATCTCAAGGAACATAAGCTTTATGCCAAAGCATATGACTACAATTCCATGCTTAGGCCCATTCCCAAATTTGATGACAACAAACAACCCAACGCCTCTGAGAAGGAAAATACTCAAGATCCAGCCAATGCTTCAAAATTACCGGACAGGGCTTTCTTTACGTCTCAAAATTTACCACTCAACTATCAATCGATTGCTCCTCGCGGAGTGGATTCTCTTTATGTGGCCAATCTTAATCACACCGGCTATCTTATTCCTTCTTTGGACAATTCGCCCATGTTTCAGGATGTGATGCATATTGTCGATAAAGAAGGGATGAAAGAATTTGTTTCCATGGTGCAGACGGCGGAAAAGGATGGACAAAGAACCGCTAAATTTATTGCCGCTGAACACCGGGACGGCACAAATTTTAAACCAGAGGATGTTTTCATATTGAATAAACAGGGCCAGCTCGCTGCTATTAATACGGGCGGTAAAAACGATGCGGGACAATACAAGTATCAGCAGACTTATGAGGGGCTTGATGGGCATAAGGCGGTCATTAAGCTGACTGAGTCCCTTGTTAGAGAAGGTGACAAGCCCAGGGAAGCGCTTGTCGGAATTGATAGAATTTCCATGGGGCCCGGCGGCAGGGCGATTACGGGTTCATTGCGAGGTTTTGACCGCAAGGTTGAATTCGGCCAGGACGGCAAAGTTACCCGCACCATCAATGATGCCCTGGCCCGCATCGATCCCACCGGAACCAGCAAAGATATCGACACAGGCACATTGATCTTTTGGAGTGAGTTGAGCAAAATCATGCCGGCATTTAATGTGTTCATCCGGCAAGGCCCCCTGTCCGCAGTGGCGTCGCAGGCCGAGTCCAATAAGAATCCGAATAAAGATGAGCAAAATCCGGATTCCCAAAAGTCCATTGCCGCTACCCGGGCGCATAATTATGTGGTTTCCCGCACCAAGGATAAGGAAGCTCAGGGGCAGCGTATCGACGTTTCTTTGGGGGCGAACTTTACTGGCGGAATGTCGCTGGATCAGCGCCACATGATTTATGAAAACCGGACCGGAAAACCCTTGAGCGATTTTGCTGTGGTGGTAGATGAGAAACATGAGATCACCGGCGAGTTGGCCATGCGCGGTGGCAATGGCCAGAGGGCCTATTTCAATGACAAAGGCGATATGTTTTACGGTACGGGGATCTTCGGCATCCGCAGTAATAAGGATTACGAGTATTACGTTAACCATGTCTACAACAGCATCGCCGGCGCGAAAGTCCACGGCGGGTATACGTACCGCAGCATGGAATACGGGTATAGGACTGACGGATCATTGGATGTCAAAAGCATTGCCACGGGCGATCCGCATTTTGAATGGGCCAGCGGCAGGAGCCAGGGCAGGTCGTCGGTCGGAGGGCTGACGGCCAGCGGGGGGAAAGTGTATTTGTCGGGAGTGGGCAATGCGCCCATGGTGCCGGTGTTTTTGAGCGGCTCAGGTTTGAAGGAAACGGATAAAGATTCCAAAGATAAAATGAAATCCTGGGAAAAAGAACAGCCGTGGGGCAAGGGGCAGGGGGACAGGCCCCCCGAAGCGGACGTTGTGAGCTTGTTCAAGCAGCACCAGAAAAAAGAACTCATGGCCAATGATAAATCCATTAACGGCCAGCTCGCGAATAAGTATTTTAACCAACAGGGCCACGATGCCAAGACTTTGGAGGAGTTTCATGCTTGGCTGGCGTCCCCGGATGGAAAGGCCGCGATCAGGGCCAACTTAGGCGGCTATTACCATGAGACCACGCTCACCGGCGGCGGCATGGCTTCCGGTCAGAATTTGATTTCCACTTTGCACAGTCCCTTCAGCGGTTCTTTGCAGCAGGACCAGCGCGGGATGGTCATTATTAATGAAGGCGGGCAGGGGGCGGCCTTTGCCAAGGTGGCTGGACACGGGTCGGGAACAGCGTATGCGGACAACCATGCGCTTATTTATTTTGATAAAGAAGGGCGGATGGATTATTTTACCGGACAATTAACGATGAAAGGCAAGATTCCTTTTGTGGCCAATGCCCGCAAGGAAGACGGCTCCAACGCATACAGCGAATTTTTATTCAAAGTCATCATTTTTGGCCACAGCCTGGTCAGCGATCCGGACGACAATAGCCGGCGCATCCAGCTGGATTTTGTGCAGGGCACGCTGCCTTATATGGTCAAGGGCAGGGGGGTCGGGAGTGAGCTCAGGAATGAAGGCGGCAAAGACCGAATCGTGCCGATCACCTTCAGCGGCATTGAAATCATCAACCGCATCGACAGTACTGGCACGGAATTGCAGGGCCAGGGCGATTTGAAAGTCCTGGACGTGCAGAAGGCTTCTTGGGTGGGGACTAAAAACTCTGGAGGGGGCACGTCCGCCCCAGGGCGGGCCGATAGGTCGGATCTGGAAAAAACAACCACCAAAATGAACAGAGACGAGCAGAAAAAACGGCAAGAATTTGATGACGCCCATAAAACCGATATAGGGTATACGAATATGTCGGCCTCTCAAAAAGATGCCTTTTATTTGGCGGAAAAAGCCAAGACCGACACCTCCCTGGCCGGGCAGGTGGCCAAAGATCTGTTAAGTCAAAGCCTTCCCAGCGGCACGGACCTGAAGGCAAAATTCAATGAGATGTACGCAGCCAAGCTGAAAGAACAGTATGACCAGGGAAATCTGCCCAATGCGCATACATCTACCTTGTCCAGGAACAAGTATGGCACAGTGATGGCTGACACTCAGCAATTGATTTTATCCGCCAACACGCCTTTCAGCGGTTCCATGCGGCAAGACCAAAAGAACTTGCACGTTGTGATCACGGGGGACAATGTTTATTATGGCCATGCCGTGGACAGCCACGACAACCACGCCTCCAAATTCGAGGCCAGCAACGGGTCCGACCTCTATTATAACAAAGACGGTCAGTTAGAATATTTCAGCGGCAATGTGTACCTTAAGAATATCGATGGCAAACAGCAGGTGCAGATATATTCCGGCAAGGATTATGACGGCAAAATATGGACGCTGGCCTATTTGGTCAAAAGCATGGGCATGACTTATAGCTTTGACCGCCAGGGGCTGCATTTGGACATATTAGAACAAGGGCTTGATATCAACAGCAAGGGCGGTTTGCTTACGAATGGCACCACTACAAAAGAAGTTGCCTTTAAGGAATTGCCGGTTCTTGTGTCCCGCAGTGAGGCTTTAAAAGGGCAGGGAGATTTAAGGTTTAAGATCGATGGGGACATGGTTTATATACCGGCGTTTTTGAGGCAGCCGACCACTGTGGATTCGCAAGAAAGCCTTGAAAAAGCCCTGAAACAAAGCTCAGAAAATTACCGACGGGACTGGGAAGAGCAGTGGAAAAAGAGGAATCCCACGCGGGACATGAAAGAAAAGGAAAACCAGGACGCCATGAACCAGTCCTATGGCGAACATTTGAGGGACGAGCACAATCTTTCCTTCGCGGGTTTGATAGCCAAATACGCTCAAGAACACCGGCGTGTGACCGTTGAGGGACTGGACTTGTTTCTGAAAGAAAAAGGGGCAGGGTCGATCAAGAATTTCCATGAAATTGTGCTGCACGATAACGGCACGGCCAAAGATCAATGGCTGATCGGCAGCTTGCAAAACCCCTTGACCGGGTCTTTGTCCCAGGACCAAGCCGGGCTGATGATCCAGATGGACAATAATTACAACACCGGCGGAGGCATGCTTTACGCCAAAATATTGGACGCGGCAGGCAACCATGTCGCCAACATGGCCGCTCCGGACCAGGGCCGGGTGTATTTTGACCAAAACGGCCAGTTGGGCTTTTTCACCGGTACCAATTATAGGCTGCGCGTCAGCGATTTGGACGCCATGGTTTATACCGCGGACAAGAAGGGGGACAATCCGGGGGTGGAGAAAATAGAACATTTGCGTTTATTCCCCATGATTTTAGCCATGCGCTATAGCTTTGGGGAAAGAGACCTGGAAGATCATAAAGGCAAGGAAAAGGTCTTGAAGCTGGACATTGTTAAAAATGAAACCAGCTTTGTCCGCAATGCCCAGGGCACATATGATTTTGAGGAACATGCCACTGTCGATGGAAAACCAAAAATGGTGAAGGGCACCTTCAATGATTTTGTCCAGGTGGCGCGCAAAGGGATCGGCGGTAAAGAAATTGAGGGCCAGGGTGATTTAGATTTGATCGGCATTAAGACCGAAGGCGGCCAAAAGCTTTTCCCGATCGAGGATATTTCCCGCCTGCGCATTATGCAAACCACGCCGCTGGTGGGGAGTTTCCAAGTCCGCCAGGGCCAGATCATCGATGAGAATGGGGCGAGGTTTCAATACGCTAATGCCGGGGGAGGCAAACGGGAAGTCCTGGTGTCCAATCACCGTGATCCCAAAGAAGCCGGGCTTAAATTCGAGGAAAATGATGACGGCCAGTTGGAGTTGAGGTACATCACGAAGGTGAAGTCCATTTTGGGGTTGAGCAGCTACACCAGCAATACCAAAGTAGAATCCAAGGCGGTCCCCGGCGGATGGATGGCGTGGATACCAGGCGATACCAGCAGCGACAGGACCGTTTATTTCATCGGGTCGGATTTCAAAGTGGCCGCCATCAAAGGGGAATTTTTCCTTGATTCCGCTAAATTGTTCGACCGCATCAAAGACCTCGACGGGAGGAAGATGCTGAAAGGGGACTCTAAAAAAGCCGATTACGATAAGATCAATAAAGCTTTAAAGGACCATACGTCGTTAGAGGACCTGGCCCTTGCGATTAATGACCAGGAGCTTTTTGGCAAGTGGATCGTGGATACATTAAAGGACAAGGCGATCATCAATTTAAGCCAGGTCAACAGCACGGGCGCTTGCGTTGCTATTCATTATATGGCTTCCGATATATTCCAACAGACGGGTTTGGGTGCATTGAAAATGGTTTATATTGAAGGCCTGAAAGAGCCGCACGTGGCTTTGGTTGACGTGACGACCAGAAAGCTCATTGATTTGACCTATCAGGCAGATTACCCAGATACGGCCAAAATTGTTTTGGCCAACGGCAAAGAAATAAAGAACATAAAACACGGTGCTGAACTGCCCCAAGAAGTTATAGACCAGGCTGTCATTCCAAAGGGAGTGATTGAACAGCAAATGGCCTTAATCAACTTGAAAATGGGGCGTTTTGAGGAAGCGGCCAAGCACGCGGACAAAGCCAAAGAGGCCGGAGGGGACAAGGCCCACAATATCAAAGAGCTGGCTGATATTTATATTGCCCTGGGCAATAATGCCCGCAATAACCGCGATAGGACCCAGGCCGTGCAGTTTTATGAGAAAGCCAAGGCTTTGGACGAGGGTGCTGGAAGAACTGACCGGATGGATGACTTGGATGTTGCCATAAGCGCCATGGGCGGCGGCGGCCGTGCGGCCGCGGTTAAAGAGCCCAGAACATCATTTTTCTTCGATCAAACCGGAATGGGCAAAGGCCCCATGCTCGCGGTGCTTTCCAGTATGCCCAGCGGGTTTTATTTAGGAAGAAATGGCAAGGCGTCCATACGCACCATCGATGGGGAATTCAGCTATGAATCAGCGGTGTCCGCGGCAAGTAATAGCCGGACCATATATATTGTCAGCGACAAGTCCGGCGAGAAATTTGTCTATGATCCGCTCACCGGCACGACTTTGAGTAAAAAAGCAGGCGGCATCATCCCCTTGACTTCTTCACAAGGACTGCCGTTATACTTGGATTTGGGCGACGGACAATTAAGGACTTTTATTTATAATGAAGCAGCTTTCGGTAAAAGCGAAAACGAAGCGCGGAATTATTTTAGAGGCAGGGTCAATGGCCATGACATTTTTGCTCCGGATACTGTCACTCAAGCGGGGAATACCTATAACGCGCTTATATTCACGACCAAGGGAGAACCGGTAGACCTGGGGCATTTCTTGGCGAGCCAATATCAAATCCAAGCCCAGCCTGCGGTGAACGAGGACGTGCAGCAGCGGGGAGAACTGTGGGTGCAGAATGAAAAAGGGCCAGGCCGGCCGCGCAAAGAACTATTGGCGCATGAAAATGTCTTCGGGCCTATGGAGGACAAAGGCGTTTCTTTTGGTCAGATGGCGAAAGATTTATTATCAGGCATGAACGACTACCGCGATGCGGAGGGATATTTTACTGTTCCTTTACTAATTACAAATGTAAGAATAAAACGGCCTCAATTCCTTGGTGGTCATGGTGAGGATGAGCGGCTTTTTAGCGTCGTAACTGGGAACGGAACGGAAGGAAGAATGGATCCCGAAGCTTTGGGCCTGAGCCAGGATACGATAATGGGTATCAGAAAGATTATTTTAGATGCACATAATATTCAGAAACGGGCGTTGGAAAGTTTGTGGGCAGGTAAACCGGCAGACCAGGCAGACATAGACGCAGATATGAACGCATATGAAAATTCCAGGAACAGGATCATGGAGCTTATATGGAAGGATGCAGGCATTAACGCGGTGCTGGCGAATCCAACCACGGTTAAAGATTATGCGTGGACTTCTGACCATTCAGGGGAACGTAACGCTAAAATTTTAGGTACTGCTGCTACTGCGTGTGCAATAGGGTGTTGGAATTTGGGCTTCGGAGCGGCCCTTGCCATTGGCGCAGCGGGAGGAGGTTATTTATTGCTGGGCAGGAACATTGAAAATAACCGGGTGAATTTTGAGAATATTTCTGGTGGGGAAGTGGCAATGACGATGGGGATGGCCTTATTGCCGGTGGCAGGAAAGGTAATGGCTTTGACCAAGGTAGGTACGGCCGTTGATTCTTGGATGGCCGGCATTGGAAAAGATGTTGCCCTGCGCTGGGGGGCGGAAATATCCAATCCTGTGGTCCAGCGCCTGGTGGGAGTGGGGGTAATTTCTGGCCGTACAGGGACGGCGGCTGCGATTGGCGCGGCTGGTTATGATTTTTTGACGGGCCATGATTACAGTAATGTGGGGAAAGTCGCGAGTATTGGCGCGGCCCTGCCGGCACTGGTTTTACCTGCGGCATCTCTTTTTAAAAGCAGCTATGGATTGAGCTTTAAACTGGCGGCCACCACCGTTTACGCACCCAATGCCGTTTCCCTGGTGGCGCGAGGGAAAATATTAGATGGTGACACCAATGCCGCATTATTTACGCTTGCTTTGGCATTTCCGGTAAGCAGGGTATTCGCAGGTTCGACGGCGGGGAGTTTAGTTGAAAAAGCAACACAATCGTTGATAGGACGCGCAGCCTTGAATGTAGCCAGAACCTCCGTTTTCTCTGCCCTTGATTACGCGGCCTGGTACGGCATGACTGATGCGGCGGAAGCCGCCCGTCAGGGCCAGAATTTAGGATATGACGGGGTGATGAGCAGTGCCGGGAAGGGAGCGATTTTTGGTTTGATCGTAGGCGGTGGTTTTGGCGTGCTGGGCCAGGCGCGGCTTTTAAACGCAGCCAGACTGGCAAAAAAGACCGAAGCGGCGGCTAACGCTGCTGCGGAAGGAACAGTTAACGCCGCAAGGGCCGCTGATGCAGGTATCGTTGAAGCGGTATCCAGACCTACCCGTTTTTATAATTGGCTTGGCTCAAAAACAGACAAGACCATCACCTGGCTTGGCACAACCACAGGCAGGACAATCGGCGGGGCGGCTGCCGGAGCCGCGCTGAATGTGGGATATGAATTTGTTCCTTTGTGGGTAAGTAGAGGTTGGACCAGGGCTGCGCAGGAATACGGTGGCGAAAGGCTTCTTCTTAACGCAGCCACCGGTATCATTTCCGGGGCGGTCATCGGGCGTTTGAGCAATAAACTTTTCCCCAAGGCGGAAGTGTTGGAACATAACCATTGGAGAGGGGCCGGCTGGCGTTTGGGGGTGGGCAGCGCCACCGGAGCTTTGCTTTTTACCGGGCATGATTTCGGTACCGCCATCGCCGAAAACGGTACGTGGCAGAGGGCCTGGGAAAATTACGGAGGCACGCAAGGCGCCCGCTTTGGCCGGCTGGCGGCGCGGGGTTTGGGCGGGGCTTTGCTGGGCTGGTCTATTATGTCGGGAGTGGGCGCTATGAACCGGATGGGCTGGAGCGAAGGGTTTAAATTCGGCGAAAGCCCGCTGGAATTATGGAACACGTCCAACCGCAGTGCCATGCGCTGGCCCATTGTCTCCGCCAACTTTACCATAGGAGAAGCATTTTGGACAGGTCTGGTCAGTAATATTGAAAAAGGAATTGGAGACAGGCTCGGCGTTCAAACCCGGTATACCGACGTACATATTCCTGCCTTTGCCATGAAAGAAGGAAGATACTTTATTGATTTATTTGGAGAAAAA
>JACQQW010000243.1 GCA_016206745.1 Candidatus Omnitrophota bacterium
CTTGGTCACCGTCGGAGAACCAAATTTCTTGTCTATGACCACGTTGCGGCCCCGGGGCCCCAGCGTCACTTTGACGGCGCGGGACAATTGCTCCACACCCTTTAATACCTTGCGGCGGGCTTCATCGTCGAATAATAATTGCTTGGCTCCCATATTTCCCTCCTCGAATTAAAATTAAATTTATTTTACAATTGCCAAAACGTCTTCTTCCTTCATGATCAATAGTTCTTCGCCGTCCGTGGTGGTGATCTCGGAGCCGCTGTATTTGCCGTAAAGCACGCGGTCGCCGACCTTGACTTCCAATGGATGGACCTGGCCATTGTCCAAAAGTTTACCCTTGCCTACTGCCACGATTTTGCCCTCCTGGGGCTTTTCCTTGGCCGTATCAGGCAGCACAATGCCGCCCTTGGTGACCTCTTTGGCCTCCAGGGCCTTGACCACAATGCGGTCAGCTAACGGTTGAATCGCCATACACTTACCCTCCCTCATTAATATGGTTAATGATGTGACATGTGTCCTAAAATTTGGATTAGCAGTGAATCCAACAGAGTGCTAATATAAAACAAAAAAAATATTTGTCAAGAAATTTTGTAGAGACGCAAAATTTTGCGTCTCTACAGATTCGGTTTGCCAACCAGCAATGCCATGCCTTTGTGGACTAAATGATCGTCGATGCTGCGGATTTGTGGGGCAATGAATTTCTTCATCAAACGCGTATGGCCGCCGGTCATGACCACTTTTGGCTTCATGCGCATTTGCCGGCCCATCAACTCAATCATTCCCCGGCATAAAGAGCCATAGCCGTAAAACAGGCCGCTTAAAATGCTTTGTTCAGTGGTTTTACCGATCACCCCTTTGGGGGCCTTGAGGGCGATTTCAGGCAATAAGGCGGTTTTCAAAAACAAAGATTCCGCGGACAAACGCAGACCCGGCACAATAACGCCGCCCCAATATTCTCCCTTGCCGGAAACCGCGTCAAAAGTAATGGCTGTGCCCAGATCAATGACAATGGCCGGTTTTCCATATAAATGCAAGGCCGCATAAGCCCCCACCAAACGGTCCTGCCCCACCTGCCGGGGGTTTTTATAGCAATTCTTGATTGGAACAACAATATCGCGCCCAACCACTTTTACTTCGATATTAGTGTATTTACGAATTATTCTCTCCACTATGACGGTCACTTCCGGGACAACGCTACAAATGACCGCCACATCAAAGGCATACCCGCTGTTTTTAAACACCCTTAAAACACGGAGTAAGCGAAGCGGTGTCACAGTCTCCACCCTCTCAAGGCGCAAAGCCTTGCCCTTGCGCATTACCCCCAGCGCGATGGTGGTGTTTCCTATGTCGACGGTCAAAATCATCTTTTTAAATGTAGCGTGCTTTAAGGCGCGTGTCAACCGGAAAACAGATCGCCCGGCACAGTCAAAAAACGCCTTAAATCCGTCACCGGACGCATACCGGTAATGCGGGGCGCAAACCCAGGGGCATTTTGTAATCGCCGCAGCATGGCGCGATCGATATGGAATTTGACCTTTTCATCACCGTCCTTATTCACTTTCAAGACCCTTCCAGAAGCCAAATCAATGCCGCCCTCTGGCCCAAATGCAATCATAGCAGAATCACCAGGATTTCCTGTCGACATAGTAATCCTTTTATTATTATCGACATTGATGAGGTAATCGTATTGATCAATCTCCTGGCTTAATAAAGTATGCCAAATTCTGGCCCCAGCCATTCGCGCTTTGATGTTGGCATATAAAAATGAATTGCCTCTTACTGCCATAATACGTTTGATGATACGCATCCGTTGTAATAATGGATTGATATTAATAAACACACTTTTTATTGGACGTAGTAATGGAAACATATTTTTTGTAAAAACTCCTTCTATAATGATAACAGTACCCGCGCGCACTGTGACCGTTTCTTTAGGAGAAATATGAAGTTCAACTTCATGACCTTGAGGTATTTTTAATGATTCTAATTGTTGCCAAAATTTGTTTCGATTTTGCTCATTGATGTGTATTCTATTAAAATTTGCTATTTGTTTTTTATGGTATTTGCCGCGCCAAGGTAAATTAATATACAAAAGGGCATTGGCAGGATTGCGGACTATTTGCTTTAATAGAAGATTTCGATTATTAACAAACCTATCCGTATGCACAACTACGGCGGCATGACCATGATCTTCAAGGAATTGCTTAAAAAGTTTAGACATTGTAGTTTTGCCGCCCCCCATATAGCCGCCTATAAGGAAAAATGGGATGGTGCCATTTCGAGGAGATTTAACTAAATCTTGCATCCATATCTGAAAAAAATCTTTATAACCACCATAAGGAGATGCGCTGTTATTGATAGTGGACATAGCAATAATTTCCACTTCAATCTTCATAGCACTATCTGGAGTTCCTACAGTAGCCATTGGATTGCTCTCTTCTTTCAGTAGATGCGCCAACCCACGCATACCTTCCGGACCAACTACCATCGCAAAATCCATCCCGCCTGAAAAATATTTCCTGGGAATGATCTGCCGGGTCATGGGGTCGAATTCTTCTTTAATGTAATTGTACGCCCCTTTCTTAAACGCTTTGAGGTAGCATTGATATATTTCTTCCGGCGTAGAGACGCCATTAATGGCGTCTCTGTGGAATTGAACACCCGCAATTTTGTTTTTATCCGCATATACCTGCGCAAGAATGCTGTCCTTGATTTTTTTCTTATACCAGATGGCGAGGATAAGTGAGTTGTAGACCTGGCGCAATTGGGTGAAGTTTTTTCCGGTGTTAATTTCTTTGGTCAGGGCGGGGATGATGATTTCGCGGACGATTTGGGAGCCAAGGGCATTGATGCCTTTACCGGGGGACACGTACCGATCCCCTATCGGGGCTTCCGGTACATGTCCCCCACTTTTCTCAAGCGC
>JACQQW010000231.1 GCA_016206745.1 Candidatus Omnitrophota bacterium
CCCTCCCCTGCACCATATGGTGCAGGGGAGGGAAAAAAGATAGTCTATGATCTCCGGGTGATACGGGACAGTCCGCCCATATAGGGACGCAAGGCTTCCGGGACGATGACTTCCCCTTCGGCAGTCTGGTAATTTTCTAAAATCGCGATCATGGTCCTGGGCAGGGCCACGCCGGACCCATTAATGGTGTGTACAAACCCTTTTTTCTTGCCGTCCTTGCCCTTATAGGAAATGTTGGCCCGGCGGGCCTGAAAATCTTCGAAGTTGGAACAACTCGACGCCTCCAGCCATCTGTCCAGGCCCGCGGCATACACTTCAATGTCATAACATTTCGCCGCGGCAAAACTTAAATCACCGCCGGCCAGCAGCAGCACGCGGTAAGGAATGCCCAATAACTCAAACACAGTGCGGGCATTGGCAACCAGAGATTCCAGTTCCTCATAAGAATTCTCCGGGCGGACAAATTTCACCAGTTCCACTTTGTTAAATTGATGCACCCGCACCAGTCCACGGGTGTCTTTGCCGTAAGACCCGGCTTCCCGACGGAAACAAGCGGTATAAGCGGTGTAATACAAGGGCAGGTCTTCTTCATTTAACATCTCGTCGCGGTGGATATTGGTCAACGGCACTTCCGCGGTCGGGACCAAATAAAGGTCCTCCCCCTCGATGCGGTACATGTCCTCTTTCATCTTCGGCAATTGCCCGGTCCCGGTCATGGAGGCCGTATTGGCCAGCACCGGAGGGAACATCTCGCGGTAACCATGCCGGCCGGTGTGCAGGTCCAGCATAAAATTGTACAAGGCGCGCTCCAGGCGGGCGCCGGCGTCCTTGTATAAAATAAAATTCGACCCGCTCAACTTGGTCCCGCGCTTGAAATCGATGATGTCCAAATCTTCAGCGATGGCCATGTGCGTTTTAGGTTGGAAACCTAATTCCGGCGCCCCCCCCCAGCGCCCGCATTCTTGATTGGCCTCCGGTCCTCCGACAGGGACGGAATGGTGGGGAAGATTGGGGACAGCAGCCAGAATATCGTGGATGCGCTCCTCCAGGCCTTTGATCACCGGCTCCATGGCGTCGATCTGCCGGGCAATGGCCTTCATGGACGCGATCTTTAATTTCGGGTCTAATTTTTCTTTGATCAAACGCCCGATGTCCTCATTGGCGGTGTTTTTCCGGGCCTTGAGCTCATCGAGCTCCACGATCAATTGCCGGCGCTGATAATCCAGCTTCAACAGCCCCTCGATGTCCACCTGGGCGCGCCTGGCCTGCAGACCCGCCTTGACTTTATCGGCATTGCCGCGGATAAACCTTAAATCCAGCATAATCGGTAATATTACCAGGATAAGCGGCCCAGGTCAAAAACAATTAAGAATTTGAAGTTCCCGGCGGAAGAATTTGCGGCGCGGATTGCGGCAGCCCCCGTGGCTTATCGGCCGCCGGCCAGGCCTTTTAAGCGCTACTGCCGCAATCCATGCGCGCCGCGCTTTTGGACATCTAAAAGATCATACCACGGATTGATTTTATGTCAAATTATATTTTTATCAATAATCAAATTATGAGCATCATCTCAATTAAAACGAAAACCAATTGAACAATGCACAAACCGTGTTAAAATAATTCATTATTTATTAACGGCATTATCTTAAAAAAGGGCGTCTTATGTACATCGGCAATAAATTACACGCTTTGCGCAAAGCCAAAAAAATCTCCCTGACCGAGCTCTCCCAGCAAAGCGGGGTGCAGCTGGCGACTTTAAGCCGCATTGAAAACATGAAAATGGTGGGCACCCTGGAATCGCACATCAACATCGCCAAGGCCCTGGGGCTGGACGTCACCGAGCTCTACCGCGACATCGACAAGCAGCCGACCGTCATGGACGCGGGAGAGGCGCGCACGGATATTTTTACCCACAGCGAACATTCTTCCTGCGAACTCCTGACCAAGAATGTGCTGCAAAAAAAGATGATGCCGGCGCTGGTCCGCATTAATCCCAAGGGCAAGACCAAGCCGGAAAAAAACCAGGCCGGCTCGGAAAAATTTATTTTTGTCCTGGAAGGCTCCATCGAAGCGGACATCCAGGGGCAAAAATTCGCCTTAAATAAAAGCAATACCTTATATTTCGACGCATCCCTCCCCCACACCTTTACGAATACGGGCAAAAGCGCCGCCCGGGCGCTGTGCGTCTGCACGCCGGTATCGCTCTAAAAATAGTGACAGGCACTAATTTTCTTTAAGAAAATTAGTGCCTGTCACTATTTTTTACAACTCACCTTTATTGTAAAGCTCGAACAGGGCCTGGACGGGCTTGGGATTGAATTGCGTGCCGCAGTATCGCTGGATTTCCGCGATCGCGACCTCTTTCCCTAAGCCTTTGCGGTAGGAACGGTCAGTGGTGATGGCGTCAAAGGTATCGGCCACGGCAATGATGGCCGCGACCATAGGGATCTCCTCCCCTTTCAACCCTTCCGGATACCCTTTGCCGTCATGGCGCTCATGGTGGTATTTGACCCCGTTGATGACCTCTTCAAAACCGGTCAGGGGAGACAAAATTTCCGCGCCGCGCGTGGTATGGCTTTTCATGATTTCATATTCTTCCGGGGTCAGCTTGTCCTGCTTGCACAGGATCGCCTCGGAGACCCCGATCTTGCCGATGTCATGCAACAGTCCGGCGATGTATAAATTCTCAAAAAATTTCACCGGGAATTCATGCATGCGGGACGCTTCCATCTGGCGGGCGATGGCCAGCGCATATTTCGTGACCCGTTCGGTATGGCCGTGCGTGTACGCGTCTTTGGCCTCGATCGCCGACCCCAGGGCAATGGTGGTCTGGATGAACAAATTGCGGTTGCGTTCGGCCTCGCGCCTAAGATCGTCGAACAACTGGGCATTACGGATGGCCATGGCCACATCGGAGGCCAGGGCCGAAAAAAAATCCAGCTCTTCCTGCTCAAACCGCCCCCCGTCGCGTTTTTGCCCCAGCAATAAAATGGCCAGCAGCATGTGCTGGTGATACGCGGGGACGCAGGCCACGGCATTTAATTTCGGCATCTGCATGCTCACATCCTGCAGAAGCTGCCTGCTCCCGTTGCCGTTGGCAATGACGCTTTCTTTCCAGATCAATTTATTGATGTCGTCGGACACCAGGGCGCTGCGGTTCTCGACTAAGTATTTATATTCTTTTTCGATGAACAGTTTAATGATGGGGTTCTTTTTGTCGAAACGCACAAACCCTTCCGGGATCCTGGACCCGGGATCGCCGCGCGAAATGGACAGGACATAAGAATCTTTGATGGGGTCGTACAGGACCATGCCCGCATGTTCAATGCAGGCCTTCTGGACGATGGAACGGACAATGAGCTTGATCAAAAGCCGCGGATCGTGGATGAGGATCATCCCCTTGGCCGCGGCTTCAAGCTCTTTCTTATAATCGATTTTAACAGGCATGAGAAAAACTTACCGCTGGATATGGGCAAGCACTATTTGCTCCAGCTCTTCCAGGATCAAAGGCTTGTGGATGCAACTGATGACCCCCAAAGCATGGGCCTCCTTGACGGCCTCCTCTTCAACGCCGGTGACAATAATGACTTTCGTATGCGTGTTGGTCTGGCGCAGCCGGCGCAATGCTTCAATGCCGCCCATCTCTTCCATGCGCACGTCGAGCAGGACCAGGTCAGGGTCCTCTTTGCCGATGATTTCCAATGCCTCACGGC
>JACQQW010000241.1 GCA_016206745.1 Candidatus Omnitrophota bacterium
AACAAATGCAATGAGAATTTAGTCCCCGGGCAACACCCAGGGAATTATTTTTTATTCAACCTCAGGGTCAAGAATTATACAAGCCCTTGGTTACAACAAACTTCTCTGCTTTTTCTACGCGTTCATCAGCAGCATTTCGGCGTAGCTGGGCAGGGGCCAGTAATTGGCCGGCACCAGGCCTTCCAACTCGTCGATGGGTTCGCGCAATGCGGCCATTCCGGCAAATGTCTTTGCCGCGTCATGTTTGGCCAAAGCGCTTTCCAACGCTTCGGTGGAGGTGATGGCGTCCTCGATCAGGCCGGACACGGTTTTCAACAGCTTTTTCTGCGCCGTGGTCTTTCCGGAAGAACCCACAACCTTGATGGTCTCGGCCAATTCGCGTTGATACTCAATAGCCGCCGGGACCAATTGCGTGCGCGCCATGGCGGCGGCGCAATCGCCTTCCAGGGCAATGACCGTTTCATACGCGTGCTTGTTGATCTCATAACGGGAGGTGATTTCTTTCTCCGATAAGACCCCGTGTTTGACCATGACGGCCATGTTCTTTTTGACTTTGATGGCTTCCAAAGCTTCCGGCGTGTTTTTCAAATTTGGCAGGCCGCGTTTTTTGGCTTCCGCGTGCCATTCTTTGGTGTAATTGTCGCCGTTGAACAAGACGCGCTTGTGCTTCTTGACAATGTCCTGCAGGATTTTCTGCAAACTGGCATTGAACTCTTTGCCGGCCTTTTTATCGGCTTCCAATTGATCGCAAATATCGCTTAAGGCCTCGGCCACAATGGTGTTGAGCACCATGTTGGCGGCGGACGGGTTCATATTGGAACCCACGGCACGGAACTCAAATTTCGCGCCGGTGAAGGCAAACGGCGAGGTGCGGTTGCGGTCGGTCGTGTCTTTGGCCAGTTGGGGCAGGGAATCAACGCCCACATGGAGGACGCCGCCCTCTTTGGAGGACTTCGCGCCGCCTTTTTCAATTTGCTCGACGATATCGAAAAGCTGGTCACCCAGAAAAATGGACACAATCGCCGGAGGGGCTTCATTGGCGCCCAGGCGATGGTCATTGCCCGCGGAAGCAACGGTCACGCGCAGCAGATCGGCGTAGGTGTCGACCGCCTTGATGATGGCGCACAAAGTGGCCAGGAATTTGGCGTTTTCATGCGGGGTCTTGCCCGGGTACAGCCAGTTCTTGCCGTCAGGACCGACCACGGACCAATTATTGTGTTTGCCGGAACCATTGATACCGGCAAAAGGTTTTTCATGCAATAAGCACACCATGCCGTGTTTATCGGCCAATTGACGCATGACTTCCATGGCGATCATATTGTGGTCCACGCCGGTATTTAAATCTTCATAAATCGGGGCGATTTCATATTGGGCCGGGGCCACCTCATTGTGGCGGGTCTTGGACGGAATGCCTAAGCCCCATAGAGTACGGTCCAACTCTTCCATAAACGCCATGACCCGGGGCTTGATGGCGCCGAAATAATGGTCTTCCTGCTGTTGATGCTTGGCAGGCTTGCGGCCAAACAGGGTACGGCCGGTTTGCACCAGGTCCATGCGCGCTTCATAATGGGCTTTGTCGATCAGGAAATATTCCTGCTCAGGCCCGAGCGTACAGTAGGCGCGCTTACCTCTGGTGTCAATGCCGAAGAGATTGGCCAAACGGCAGATCTGCCTGGACAAAGCGCCCATGGAACGCAATAACGGGGTCTTCTTGTCCAATGCTTCGCCGTGATAACCGATATAAAATGTGGGGATGCACAAAGTCGCGCCTTCCGGTCCTTCCTTAATAAAGGCCGGGGACGTGGGGTCCCAGCCGGTATAGCCGCGGGCCTCGAAGGTGGCACGCAGGCCTCCCGAAGGGAAAGAAGAAGCATCCGGTTCGCCCTGGATGAGTTCTTTGCCGGCGAAACTTAAAATCACACCGCCTTTGCCGTCCCAGGTGATAAAAGAATCGTGTTTTTCCGCCGTGGTGCCGGTCAAGGGCTGAAACCAATGCGTAAAATGGGTGGCACCCTTGGCAATGGCCCATTTTTTCATGGCCTCGGCCACTTCATCGGCAATGGACGGGTCTAATTTACCGCCTTCTTTGACCGTCTTTTCAATGGAAACATACGCTTTCGGCGAAAGATATTCCTGCATCACTTTCAGCGAGAACACATTTTGACCGAAGTATTCGGGCAAGTGTTCGCTGAAATTGCCATCGCAGCAATGGTTTTCTTCTTCTGCGCAGGCTTGAAGCACTTCTTCACGGGCTTGACTCATAATGTCCTCCTAAAATTGATGGAGCTTAGAACTTGGAGCTTGGAACTTAAAAAACCCAAGTTCCAATGACCAAGTTCCAAGCTCCAAAATTCGAGATTGGGATTTTGTATTTAACACGCCTTCAATGCTTATGTCAAGGACTATTCCTTAACCAATGGCCTTGGAACCTTCCTCGCCGGTGCGGATGCGGATGACCCGCGGCAGATCCAGGACAAAGATCTTTCCGTCGCCGATTTTGCCGGTACGGGCGCCCTTGACGATGGCCTTGATGGTCGGCTCAACGAAATCTTCGTTGACCGCGATTTCCAACTGGATTTTGCGCAGCAAATTGCCGGTCTCTTTGACCCCGCGGTAAAATTCGTCCACACCGATTTGACGGCCGTGGCCCAACACTTCGCTGACCGTGATCAAGTTGACATTCGCCGCGTACAGCTCCCGTTTAACCTCATCAAGCCTGTGAGGTTGAATGATTGCGATGACTAATTTCATTTCTTTCTCCTGAATATAGGGTTTAGTCTAAGATGGTATACGCTCTCTCGTGGTGCTGGCTTAAGTCCAGGCCCATCACTTCTTCTTCCTGGTCGGCGCGCAAGCCCATCGCTTTATCCACCACAAAGCAAATCAGCCACGTGACCGCCCCGCAATACACCATGGTGGCCAGCACGGCTTGGATCTGAATGATAAACTGGCCCGGATTGCCGTAAAAAAGACCGTCGGCACCCGCGGAATTGACCGCTTTTTGGGCCAATAGACCGGTGGCCAAGGCCCCCCAAGTTCCGCCGATCGCGTGCACGCCAAAGGCATCGAGCGTATCATCATAACCCAATTTCGGTTTCACCAGGGCGACCATGAAGTAACAAAATACGCTGACCAATAAACCGATGATGATGGAACCGCCCGCATCCACAAAACCGGCCGCCGGGGTAATGGCGACCAGACCGGCCACGGCGCCGGTAACAGTGCCGAGCATGGTCGGTTTGCCCGCAAAGATCCATTCCATCATGGCCCAGCTCAAGGCCGCGGCGCCGGCGGCGGTATTGGTGACCACAAAAGCGCTCGCCGCCAACCCATTGGCCGCCAACGCGGAACCCGCGTTAAAACCAAACCATCCGAACCACAGCAAGGCCGCGCCCAAGACCACAAACGGCACATTGTGCATGCCTGGCTTGTCAACACCCAAACGTTTCCCTAAAAATAATGCGGTGACCAAACCCGCGATCCCCGCATTGATATGGACGACCGTGCCACCGGCAAAATCCAGGGCCCCCCAGCTGCGGACCAAACCGCCGACACCCCACACCATATGGGCCACCGGGCAATACACCAGCGTCAGCCATAAGGCGGTAAACACCACAAAAGCGGAAAATTTCATGCGCTCGGCGAAAGAACCGATGATCAATGCCGGGGTGATCACGGCGAACATGGCCTGGAAAATCATAAAAGCCTGGTGCGGGATGGTCCCGGCATAATCCGCGTTGGCCTCCTGGCCGACGCCTTTGAGCATGAACCAATCCAAACCGCCCATAA
>JACQQW010000242.1 GCA_016206745.1 Candidatus Omnitrophota bacterium
CTTCCACATTCTGATCAATCTGAAAATCATTCTTAATTTCATCCGGCAATGTTTTAGCTTGCTTAATTTGTTTTTTCGATCTTCTTTTTAAGTTCTTCCGGATCAATTTAAATCTACCGTAATCAAATAACCTGTGCGCCTTCGTCAGATATTGTCGTACTTGCGAATATTGCATATTTAATTCATTGGCAACATCCTCGATTATCTTCATTCGATTAGAAGATTTATTAAATTTTTGGTCATAACACTCCTTGACCATTAACAATATCTTTTTTTCCTCCTGTGATAGATCAATTATTGGCGGACACTTCATCATAGATAGCCTTGAATTTAGGGTCTTCCATTTTCTTATCGAAGATTGATTTTTGCATATTTTAATCTCCTTCAAGGGAAGTTCAGTTCTAATATCTAGGCCGGTTTAAACACATAAAGCATTAAATAGATCAATACACCGGTCACGGACACGTACATCCAGGCGGGGTACAGCCAGCGGGTGATGCGCTTGTGCTTTTGGAATTCTCCCCTGATGGCATGGCGGATGGCCATGATGATAAAGGGCACGATCAGGACCGCCAGCGGTGTGTGGGTGCCCAAAATAAAAAAATATATTGCCCTGCCCATTCCCTGCCCTTGATAACGCGTGAGCAAATGGGTGGTGGCATGGTAATAAACATAGGCGCACAGGAACAAGGCAGAACAGACAAAGGCGCTGATCATCCATTTGCGATGGGCAACTTTGTCCCGGCGTTTAATGGCCAAAAATCCCAGCAGTAAAAACACCCCTGCCAAACCATTTAAGCTTGCGTTAATCGTCGGCATCAGCGGCAAAGGCCCCCTTTCCCTCTCCAATAAAGGCAGATCTTTATACAATTGCGCAAGGCGGTCCTCATCCGTGCCGTCGTAATACCCGCGGATTTGTCCCCGGCGGTCAATCAGGACAAAAAGAGCGCTGTGAAAAACAATCTCTTTCATGTCCCCCATTTTAAAAGATTCAACCGCCAGTTTCTGAATCTCCGCCCGCGGCCCGGTCAGAAAAATCCAGTTCTTCCCTTCCCCGTATTTCTTCGCATAGCCGCTTAACACCTGGGGAGTGTCATTCTCGGGGTTGACCGAAATGGAAACCATGCGCACATCGTTCAAATGGGCAAAGGCCTGGTGAAGCCCCAGCATG
This sequence comes from Candidatus Omnitrophota bacterium, assembly GCA_016206745.1. GTDB lineage: Bacteria > Omnitrophota > Gorgyraeia > Zapsychrales > Fredricksoniimonadaceae > JACQQW01. The sequence goes on from JACQQW010000242.1 coordinate 1,172, forward strand.
TTCTTGCTCATCATCGGGCATATGCCGCTGCAGGTGGTAAAAATCAAGTCCGCCACCCAAAGCTTGCCTTTAAAATCCGCCAGGGTAATGTCTTTCCCGTGCTGGTCTTTGAGTTTAAAATCCTTGACCGTACCATGCACGGGCAAAGGCGGGGATTTGGTTTGTGGATAATAAAAAAAACCCAGAGTGGCAGCGGCGGACAAAAATAAAATCTGGGCAATGATAAACCGGCGAGAAAACATCAGAAGATACCGTCGATGACCATTAAGCCAAGCAGTAAAGGCAGGTAAATAACGGACGCCAGCAGGACTTTACGGGCGTTTAGAACGGACTGTTCGTATTGAAACGCCCTGGCGCAATACAAAGGGACGGCACCTAGCAGCAATGCCCCCCAGAAATAAATCTTGCCGGACATACCGATCATCGACGGCATGATGGAAAACCCGATGAGGGCAAAACTAAAAGCCATGATCTGGGCCAGGGTCATGGTTCCGTCCGGATAGACCACCGGCAGCATTTTAAACCCGGCCTTTTTATAGTCCTCTTTGAACATCCAGGCAATGGCATAAAAATGCGGGTGCTGCCAGGCGAATAAAATCAAAAACAGCACCCACGCGCCAAAATCCAAACCATTGGCAGCGGCTGCCCATCCGCCCATGGGCGGGATGGCCCCTGGAATGGCGCCGATAGTCGTGTTCAGCCAGCTCATTTTCTTCATCGGGGTGTAGACCAACACATACAAAAAACAAGTCAGCAAACTTAAAAACGCGGTCAGTAAATTGACCTGCCAGCCTAAAACAGCCAGGCCGGCAAGGACCAGGGTAATCCCGAAACTTAAAGCCTGGGCCGGGCTCACTGTCCCTGATGGAATCGGACGGCGCCTGGTCCTGTTCATCAGGGCATCCTCGTCGCGCTCCAAATACTGGTTTAAGACGGAGGCGCCGGCACAAGACAAAGCCGAACCGATCAAGGTCCATAATAAAAGCCAGGGGCGGTGCAAATTGCCCTGGGCACAATAAAAGCCCAGGACCGTGGTCACCAAGACCAAGGCCATGATGCTCGGTTTAGTCATTTCGATATAAGCCTTAAACTTGTTCCCCCTCTTTATTAAAGAGGGGGTTAGGGGGAGTTCCTTCATCGTTGGGCCAATGCCTTTTTAAATTCCGGCCATTGCACCGGAGAAGAACGCAGGATCAATAGAAAACTTAAAGCTAAAACCCCTGCCCCGGCGCTCACATGCAGGGTGGTGGTGATGATTTCCTTTTGGGATACGACGGTGGCAATGCCTAAAATGATTTGCGCAAACACGGCAATATTGAGCCAAAACAAAGTTTGCATAATTAAAGGATTATTCAAACAACGTTTATATGCGACTTGATTGATATAAATCAATTTTAAAAAGATCAGCAATGCCAACACGCGATGGGTCAAATGGATGTGCACCTGTCCCATCTTCACCGGCTCTAAATTATGTTCAAAACGCCAGGCATTGATGCGCTCCAGCATATTTTGATCCATGGCCGGCCACCAAGAGCCTCCCATGGTCGGGAAATCCGGGATCGCCAGGCCGGAATTGGTGTGCCGCATCAAATTGCCCATGATCAATTGAATATACACCATGCCGGTCAAAATAACCACAAAACGGATGAATTTACCATCGCAGGTCCCTTGCACGCGGGGCAAGCGGATGCCCCGCTCAACCGACAAACCATAAGCGATCATGACCGTCATCAGGAAAAATGTTTGGGCCAAAACTCCGTGCAGGGCCGACAACCACACCGGCAAAAAATATTTGACCGTCAATCCGCCCAAAATTCCCTGACCAATCACAGCTATGACCGCCCATATCCCCAAACGTTTGACCCAAGAAGATTCTTTCGATCTTAAAAGCAGCACACATAACATTAATGCCAAAAGACCGACTATGGAGGCAGCCAGACGGTGGGTATGTTCATATTTAATTCCCCCGACCATCTGGTCTAAGGGAAAGGCAAACATAAAATGGCCGTAGGTGGTGGGCCAATCCGGAACGGAAAGGCCGGATTCGGTGCTTTTGACCAAAGCGCCCAAGAAGATCAGAAAAAGCGTTGCAACGCTTAAGATTTTAGCAAAGCGCCGGAGAAAAGTATTGGATATGATCATAATTTTTACTCTGAACCAGAATTATGGGGACATGTACCTAATTTTTTTGAATTAGGTACATGTCCCCATAATTTTAATTCCAGAACGAATCGCCGGAAGAATCACCGCCGCCGGCGGTGGCCTGTTGGGACAGCCAGTCGTCATAGTCCTTTTGGGTGTGGACCGTGAGAAAACCTTTCATGCGGTAATGGCCAATGCCGCACAACTGGGCGCAGGCAATTTCCCACTGGCCGGTTTTGGTCGGCGTAAACCAGGTCTGTATGCTCATCCCAGGCAAAGCGTCCTGTTTGACCCGCATGACGGGAATGGCAAAACTATGGATAACATCCTTGGTAGACAAATGGATGATGACCGGACGGCCGATGGGAATGTGCAATTGATTGACCGTGGTAATATCATCTTTGGCATCAGCGTCGGCATTGTCCAGACC
>JACQQW010000269.1 GCA_016206745.1 Candidatus Omnitrophota bacterium
TAAAGGATTTCCTTGGGCGCGAAGAGGACTATCTTAGCGACTATGAATTGCACGCGGGCAATGGCCTGGTCCAAGTTGGCGATATTATCAGCAAAGGCCAGTTGGATGAATTCCTGGCCGAGCGCATGCACGCCCCGCCGGATCTTCAAGACATCTTGAAGGACATTCGCAAAGATTGGTCCGCGTCCTTGCGCCATGGAAAGCTCCAGGCCGTCATAAATTTCCTGAAACAGAAACTTCCCGCTGAAAACCGTCAAATCACCCTGTCCTTGCTGGTCTTCGCTTTTGGCCTTGGCTATTCCGCCGCGCCGGAATCCAGGTCCGGTGAATATAAATCCTACCTGAAAAATTTGGCCCCGGCCTTAAGGATTGGGGTGGGCAATGATGTATTTGATTTAATCGATAATCTGGCATTAAGAAAAGACCTTCAACAGGAATACAAGGACGGGATGGCGGATGACGGGCTTCCCTCTTTGCTGGAACTGGGCCTGATTCTAAAGAGCATCGAGTCGCGGCAAGGGCCGTTTGCCGCGTACGCGCCGGAAAAACTTAAACAGATGGAAGATGCCTATAAAGCTTTACAGGAAGGCCGCATGTTGCAAATGCAGGCGAAATTATTCCAGGCCTATAAGAGCTACGCGGCCTTTGTGCAGGCAAATCTAAAGGGCATTGATCTCAAAGTGTTTTATGGCGGCGACATGACATCGCTGTTTATTTCCGCAGGGATGATTTTATTCAACTTTGTATTGCCCAGAATTCTTCCCGGCACAGTCAAGGAAGAAAAGTTAAGGCCCGCCATGTTGCGGGGAGAGCAGGCGCTCACCAGTATGGCCATGTCCATTGGCCGGCCGGAATTAAAGGGCGAAGCCAGGGCCGTCGTGGAAGGCAGGCAGTATATAAACACGTCCGCCGGGGTTATAACTGTCATGCCATTTACATCCAGGCCCCCGGCCTCCAGCCAGGAACAAGGTTCCAGCGCGATCGGCGGCACCATATTCGAGAATGAAAATGCCAAGATCGTGGTCAGCCAGGGGAATTTGGCTTCGGGCGAGGGCGCGCGGTCCCAGTATGGCCTGCGCACCGTACAGCCGCTGGGCGAATGGGAACACGTTGGCGAGAACCAGCTAAAGGACAGCGCTTCTTTATATGGGTTGTATTTCAGCCAGTTCAACAGCCCCAATGTTGGCCTGCGCTTAAATACGCCGCAGGAACAGATCATTGGTGTCGGCAGCAACCAGGAATGGGGCATCAATGGCCTGCGGGCCAATGAGGAAATCAAGGTCATTACCGGCCAGGACGGCAAACCCAGGGTCTTTATCGCGCTGGGCGCGCAAAATACCAAGGAAAACGGGGTCTGGAAGCAGGGCGATTTGGCCGCGGCGGGCATTGAGTTAAGCGAGCATGAGATGAGCTTCTTTATGGGCGGGCGCAAGGTCTTTTCCCAGGGGCCGTATCAAGGCACCGTCACCATCAGCTATCAGGATAAAAGGTCCGGGCAGCATATCAATGTCGATGGCAAGGACAAGACCCAAAAGAACGAGGACCGTACGCTTACCCTCGATTATGCCCAGCAATTGGGCGGCGGCTGGGTGATCCGGAGCACCGCTTCTTTGATTAATGGGAGCAATGCGGGGCAGTTTAATCCGTCATTGACGGGCAAGGACAATGGCCAGCAATTCCTGATCACCTTTGAAACCACCAACCGGGTGGCGAATTTGCTGGATGTGGGCGCTGGTATTGAATTGACCACTGCCAAGGGCCAAAAGGCGCACATTAATCCGTATTTGACTACGGCCCTGGGCACGGCATTGGGCATCAAGGCCTTGCGCGTCCAGGCCGGTTATGACACCACCGGACATAAGCCGACGTTCAAAGCGTTTTGGCAGGAGTCATTTACCAAACAAGACCTCAACCCCTACGCGGGCATACAAAGCTTGGGCAATGGCGGCTTTGAGGCCCTGATAGGGGCAAGGCACAATAACAGCGCCGACAGCAGTTATATGGAAGGCTTTTTGAATGCGCAGCAGAACGGCCATACAGTCAATGGCGCGTTCAATGCCGCCCTGGGCAATGAGTCCTTCAATTTCGGCGGGGCCGTGGATTTCAGCGGGTCTTCCACCTTGCAAGCGCGCTGGTCTCCATTCGCGGAAAGGAATTACCATCAATACACCGCCGAAGTCAGGCCTTACAGCGAGAGGTTCTTGGCGCAAGGCAATATTCAATTGCTCACGGACACGGCCCAGCGGGAATTTGTGGATCGCCTTGCTGATGTTCTGCACCAGGCGTTTGATACGAATATTACAGACAGGCCCGATTCCGGGTTGAGAAAGAATTTGAAAACCTTAGGCGTGCCCGAGGACCGCATGCCGTTCTTCTTCCGGGCGCGGTTTTTGTACGACGATACTTTGGCCCGGAAAGGGATGTTTGCCTCCTTCAATGATTTGATCGCGGCCCTGGTTGAAATCAAGGGTCTGCGCAAGGGCGAATATTTGGTCTCAAATTATTTAGGGTACAGTGGAGAACGGGCCGGCCATGTCAATATCGCCAAAGCCATTGATTTTTGGGAATTGCTGTATTGGGCCATGGCCAGAAAATCCGGCCAGACTTTGGGGGCCATCACTGAACGGCTCAGCCAATTCGTCCAGATGAGAAACGGCGTGGCCGCTTTGGCGGGTAAAGAGGGCGCGTTTGACCCCGCTGACGCCGCAGTCGCGGGGCTGCTGCATTTCTTCACCGATAAATTCAAGGGTAATGCCGGTAAGGCGCTTAATTGGCTGCAAAACGCCAACAAGGATTATTACGGGTATTTACGTAAATTAGCGGACAGGGACTTCAAAATCGTTGAGCAGGACGGCATGGCGTTTTTATTGTCCTGGCTGGAAGAGTTCAGCCGCAGCGGCGGCAATGACCAGGAAACCCGCAAGGTGATGTTCCAATATGTCCAGGCCATTGTGGATGGACGCGATGAATTCAAGCACCGCGCTTCCCTGCCGTTAGACCGGTTGACGCCCCAGGCCCTGGCCGAGGTAATGGACTTGGCCCGCAGGCTGCACAAATCCCATTTGGTCAGGGACAGTGAAAACGAGCAAAATACCCGGTCCATTTACTATGAGCCAGGGGCGTACAGCGACGGGGAAGTCAGGGAAATTGCCCGGCTCTATTTTGGCTTGCCCAAGACTTTGCCGGAAGACCTGCATTTTGAGTTGGCGCGTAATTTAGTGGAACTGGCCCAAAGCCAGCAGGATTTCCGGGGTAAATTGGACATTAAGGTTTTAAATGCCGCAGTGCAGGCCATTAATGGCTCCGAGACGGTCCGCAATATCCTCGTCAAGACCGGGCGCGATGCTTCTGTGCAGGGCAAGGTCCTGGCGGCCTTTGTCCTGTACCAGTATTACGAACAGAATTTCACCGCCCTTTTAAGCAAGCAAATACCCATGGTTGTCAAAATCGTTATGGACCATATCAAGGTGGATTTTGCCGATATCATGGCCATACGGTCTTTGGTGTATTGGGCCAAGGTTGCCGCTGTCCTGGAAAAAGACGGTAAAGCGGACGTGTATAAAAGGATGGAACGCATGTTTGTCTTGACCCCGGGGCAATTTACTTCGAGATTGTCCGCGGACCAGCCATTGCCGGACATCCTTTCAGGCAAAGGCGAGCAGGCGCTGGCCGATCCAAAGGTCAAAGCGGCTGTGGATCAAATCAAGGACCTGGTGGGCGGCATCTTAAGCGGCGGGCTGGTCAAGGTCAGCGCCGAGCAGAAGCGCGGCGTGGAGGCCAAGCTTAAGGGATTGCAGGTCCATCACAATGCCCAGGTCAATGGCGGCGCCAATTACGACGCGGACACGCAAAGCATTGTGTATTTAAATCCAAACGCGCCGGCGGCCCAAATCGTGGCGCATGAAATGTTCGGGGTCCTGGGCGCTGACCACATATTTAACCGCGCCGCGGAACATTTGGCCGCCGACTATATCGAGCGCGGAAAAGTCGATTTTGGCGTCATCGATACGCCGCGGGTGCAGGCCCAATTGGCCGCGGAAGGGATTAAAGGCGTCACCGCCCAAACCTTCATCGCCCATTTGAGCAAACATTTGGGGACCCCGGGCCATGACCGTGAATTCACCGGACCAAAGGGCGATTCTCTGATGGCCATGCTCAGCAGCCCGCTGACCGCCGCGCCGGCCAAGGCCGCGGAAAAATCTTTGGCCCAGCAGGCAAAGGCGCAAGACCCGCTGTTCGATAAGCTGGTCGCTTCACCGGTCTTTACGCAATTCTTCTTTAATGTGGCGCCGAATCAATGGGAAGGTCAATTCGGCAATAACCAGACGGCGGTTGATTTTGTCAAGGCCCAGGCCAATATTGTCCGCAGTGAATTTAGCGGCAATGACAGGGCATACCTTGACCAAGTTGATCGCATTGCCCGAATGCTTAAAGATGACGACAACCGCCCCAGCCATCCTTTGCGCGCGTTGCTTAAAGGTGGGCAGGAAATCGCGCGCCGTTTCGACAGTGCCGGTCTGGCGGAGACCATGAAAATTCTGGCCGAATTTGCCGAGCGATCCATTTCCGCCGGATCTTTCGCCGGGATTCATACCAAAGGCAAAGTGATTAACGTGGACAGCGGGCAATTGGAAATGGTTGATACAATTGGGTCTTTTGAACTCATCGAGGCCCTGGACCGTGTTTTGCAAATTGTCCAGGCAGGGGGTTTGAGCGTGATCAATCAAGCGGCCGAATTTGGAACGGACAAATTCTACACGCCGGGTGATGACCGCACCGCCAAAGTCCGGGCGTTTTTGTTTGGCTTAGCCGACAGCGTTCATTCGTCGATACATACCCGTGGGAGCAATATCAACATTGACACAGCTAGGTTAAATGTGAATGCCATAACTCTTGATCCGGTTAAAAATACCGGTACTGCGATCGTCAATCAATTTAAGAATATTTTACAAATAAAGAACACGAGGCAGGGATTTTTCGATGCCATTGCCTCGTTGTATGAACTCCAGGGAACAAAATTCGTTGGAACAGCCGGGGTGGTATCTGGAGGAGACGTAACCAAGTCCGCGGTCTTAAGGCAAATCCTCGCGAATGCCGTAGTAGATGTAGGCAAGACGCAGGTGATCCGGATCAACATTGATACGGCAGCGGAAGAGACGAAGACCGTGCCGATGGTGACGCTGCCTGATGTTATAAACGGGATCAACCAAGCGGTGGCGTTTAAGGCGGCGGGGATGATAGAGAA
>JACQQW010000237.1 GCA_016206745.1 Candidatus Omnitrophota bacterium
ATATAAGGATTGGGCTTTTGTTCAAAAGGCAGATCGATATTCAACCCGATGGATTTACCGCCTGCCTCGGCCGCCCCTTTATTGCCTGCTTCCATGATGCTGGGCCCCCCTCCGGTAATGACCGCGTAACCGGCCTTCACCAGCAAACCCGCGGTCTTCTCGGCATCCTTGTAATATTTATGGTTAGGCTGGATGCGTGAGGAACCGAAAATACTGACCGCCGGGCCGATGTCTTTGAGCTCTTCAAATCCGTCGACAAATTCCGCCATAATGCGGAAAATACGCCAGGGGTCTTCCATCATCTCCAAATCGGGGACTTGCTTGATCTTGCGTTTGCTCATAGCGACCTCAATGGTTCTTGCCAAACAGCCTTTAATTCATCTATACGGACATTAATAACAGGAGCGTCATTCAATCCGTAAACCATGAATTCCGGCGATGACTCGACCGTGCCAATTTTAGCATACGTAATGCCTTTCATCAAACGCTTAAACCCCGGCTCATCCTGCGGGGCGATTTCAGCAATCAAACGGGAATTGCTTTCGCTGAACAAGACCGCCTCATCACGGCGCAAATTGCCTTGATACGGCGCTTTGTTCAAAAGGACGGCGGCCCCCAAGGCGCCGGCAAAAGCCATTTCCGCCAAAGCCACGCCTAAGCCCCCTTCTGAACAGTCGTGCGCGGATTTTACCAACCCCGCCGCAATGGCCCTGGAGAAAGCATGATATGTTTTGACTGCCGCCTTGAAATTGACCTTGGGCACGGAATTGCCCGTCTGGCCTGAATTATCCAAATAAATGGAACCGCCTAATTCATCCTGCGTTGTGCCGATGATATAAATGCTGTTGCCCGCTCCTTTAAAGTCCATGGTCACGGCCTGGCGCACATCCTCGAGGATCCCCAGGGAAGAAATTAAGATCGTCCCCGGGATGGCCAAGGTCTTGCCGTTTTGGGTATATTCATTGTATAAACTGTCTTTGCCGGAAATAAACGGCGTGCCAAATGCCCTGGCCGCCGCATAGCAACCCTCGGCGCAGCGCACCAATGACCCCAGGCGGTCCGGCTTATCAGGGTTACCCCAGCAAAAATTGTCCAAAAGCGCGATGCGGTCCAAATTCCCGCCAACGGCAATGACCTGACGGATGGCTTCATCGACACAGGAAGCCGCCATCCAATAGGGGTCAATCAGGCCATAGCGGATATTAATGCCATTGGCAACGGCAATGCCTTTATGGCGGCCCAGACGCGGACGCAATACCGCCGCATCGGACGGCCCGTCGGCGGCAATGCCCACCAGCGGCTTGACCACGCTGGTGCCCTGGACTTCATGGTCATAGACGCGGATGATGCTTTCTTTGGAAGCAACATTGTAATGGTTTAAAGCCGCGCATAAATCCTTGGTCAAATCATTCTTGCGCGACGGCAAATGTTCCCTGCTCAATGAGGCCGGCTTATAAACCGCCTCTTTGATAATCTTCGGGATGCCCTCATGGATGAATCCCATGTCCAAATCGCCCACCTGCGCGCCGTGATAAAATAATTGCAGGCGGCCCCCGTCAAATTCACCGATCACCGCCGCTTCCACATTCTCATCCGCAAAAACTTTTAACAGCCGGTCCACATTTTTGGGGGGAACGGCCATGACCATGCGCTCCTGGGACTCGGAAATCCAAATCTCATGATATTTTAAGCCCTGGTATTTTAAGGGTGCTTTGTCCAGATCAACGCGCGCGCCGGTGTCCGTCCCCATTTCACCGACGGCGGAGGAAAACCCTCCGGCCCCGCAATCGGTAATGGCGCAATACAAACCCAAGTCCCGGGCTTTTAACAGCGCGTCCAATACTTTTTTCTCTTCGATGGGGTTGCCGATCTGCACCGCACCGCAAGACACGGTTTCAGAGGCGCCGGTCAATTCTCCGGAAGAGAAGGTGGCGCCGTGGATGCCGTCGCGGCCGGTGCGCCCCCCGACGGTGACGATCAAATCGCCTTTATGGACCTTCTTGTGCTCTTTGCCCTTGGGGATCAATCCCACATTGCCGCAAAAGACCAGCGGGTTGCCGGCAAAACGCGCATCAAACAGGACCGTGCCGTTGACCGTCGGAATGCCCATTTTATTGCCGTAATCGCGCACCCCGGCCACCACACCTTTCATGACGCGTTTGGGATGCAGGGCGCCCTGCGGCAAATCCTGATACGGGGTGTCCGGCGGCGCAAAACAAAACACATCGGTGTTGCACAAAGGCTTTGCCCCCAGCCCGGTGCCCAAGGTGTCCCGGATGACTCCCCCCATTCCGGTATTGGCCCCGCCGAAAGGCTCCAGCGCGGATGGATGGTTATGGGTCTCCACTTTAAAACACACATGGTATTGATCGTCGAAGGCAATGACACCGGCATTATCATGGAACACCGACACGCACCAGGGCTTGTTCAATTCATGCGTGGCTTTGGCAATGGTGGTCTTAAACAGATTGCGGATCATTTTTGTCTTCGCGCGGCCGCCTTCCCTGGCGCTGTAGCGGATGGTCCCCCGGAAGGTTTTGTGCCGGCAATGCTCGCTCCAGGTCTGGGCAATGGTCTCCAACTCAATGTCCGTCGGATTGCGCCTTTGTTTTTGAAAATAAGACCGGATGGCACGCATCTCATTGATATTTAAATACAATTGCCCCTTTTGGCTAATGTCCATCAATGCTTTATCACCGGCACCGATCAGATCCACTTGGATCAATTTGAAACTCCCCCCAACCCCCTCTTTATAATAAAGAGGGGGAGAGTCCACATTTTTTAAAGAGGAACCGTCCCCCCTCTTTTTCTTAAAGAGGGAGTTGGGGGGAGTTCTTGTAACTACATGCTGGATCAATTTATTCATCAGCACGCGGTTGGTGATGGCGGCGATCTGCCGGTTGGAAAGGGCGCCGTACAAGTGGTATTGCCTGGCGGTGCGCACGGCTTCCACCGCATCGATCCCCAAATCGCGGATGCCTTTCATCACCGAACCCTCTACGGGATCCATGACGCCGGGATTATAGGCAATTTCGACAATGTGATGGTCCTTCGACGGGGATTTTTGGGGACACACACCGTGACCCAAATTATGAAGATTGAACGGATGATTCGGGTCACGGTGTGTGTCCCCAAAAATCCCAAAAATCTGATATTGCTGGACCACCGGGTCGATGAGCAATTCGCGGCAGATCACATCGGCCTGGGCGCGGGACACATCGCCTTCGAGCAGGTAAACGGACACCACCCGCACCTCCCGGATGGAGGTGATCTTTAAATCAGCAATGTCCGCGCGGACATTGCTGCCGCCGGAATCAGGGGTCCCGCTGCGGTCCTTGACTTCAATGCGCCAAATGTTCATGGGGGATCATTGTGAAACCCGCCGCAAAACTTCCCTGTACGCATCCTCAATATTGCCCAGGTCACGGCGGAAGCGGTCTTTATCCAGTTTATTGCCGGTGCCCACTTCCCATAACCGGCAGGTGTCAGGGGAAATTTCATCGGCCAAAATGATGCCGCCTTTATAACGGC
>JACQQW010000238.1 GCA_016206745.1 Candidatus Omnitrophota bacterium
GCGCAGGTCCTGCCCATTTGCAGGGCGCTGAAGAAAAAAGGCAACCGCGTGGTCGGGATCATCGGCGCCAAATCCAAAAAAGTGTTGATGCTGGAATCGCAAATGCGGGTGGTTTGCGACGAGATTTTTATCACCACCAATGACGGTTCCTATGAGCGCAAAGGCCTGGCAAGCCAGCTGATGCGGGAACTGTTGGAAAAGTATAAAGTAAACGCCATCTATGCCATCGGGTCCGTCGATATGATGCATGCCGCAAGCCTCATGGCCAGGAACAAGGGGATCCCGGTGCGGGTGACCTTAAGCCCGTATATGACCAATGGCTTGGGGTTATGCGGCTCATGCCGTGTGCGCGTGGGCAATGAGTTTCGCTTAGCCTGCGTGGACGGCCCGGAATTCGACGGGTATGAAGTTGATTTTGAGGATTTGGATAAACGCGACCAGGCGATCCAGGAGAGACCATGGGACAAACAAAGCCGTCCCTCCAGCCCCGCCAGCGGAGGGTTTCCAACCCTTATGAAGTCGTTTTGGGGTTTGGGAAAAAAGAAAACTTAGACGAATCCCGCCGCTGCCCGCAATGCGCGCAGCCCGTGTGTTTAAAAGGCTGCCCGCTGGGCATTGATATCCCGGGGTTTATCCGTCTTTTGCGCGAGGACGACACCGCGGCCGCTTTGGAGCGCATCCGCCGGGAAAACCCGTTTCCGGCCATTTGCGGCCGCATATGCCCGGCCCCTTGCGAACCGGCCTGTATTTTCTATGAAGACGGCACGCCCATTGCCATCCGCGATTTAGAGCGTTACGCCGCGGATTTTGGGCGGGGTAAATTACAAAAGGAAAAAAATGCACCTGCGGACAAAGGTAAAAAAGTGGCCATTATCGGCGCTGGCCCCTCGGGCATGGCCGCGGCCTGGTACTTGGCCCGGGCCGGCTATGGGGTCACACTGTTTGAGGCCATGCATGAACCCGGCGGGCTTTTGCGTTACGGCGTTCCGGAGTTTCGCCTGCCTCAAAAAATCCTGGACGAATACACTATGGAACTTAAAGGCATGGGTGTGCGCATAGAGACGAATATATTGGCCGGAGGCACCGAGCCGGTTTTGGACATTTTGGGCCGGGGATACGCGGCCATGCTTTTGACCGTCGGCGCGGGGGTGCCGGATTTGACGGATTTTCCAGGGCATAATTTGGGAGGCGTATATTACGCGGAAGAATTTTTGATGCGGGCGCAATCGGGGGCAAAGGCAAAGGTCCTGGAAACGGGCAGAGATTTGATGTTGGGGGCGCAGACCGCGGTGTTGGGTTTTGGCCCGTCGGCATTGGATGCGGCCAGGCTGGCGGTGCGCCTGGGGCAGCAAGTGGATTTGATTTTCGGCGGTCCGGAAGAAGAACTGGGCGTGCACGCGGATGATTTAAAAGCGGCGGTTGAAGAAGGGGTCAAGGTCCATGCGCCGGTGAAACCTTTGGGCATTGAACCGGACGCGCGCGGTTTTGCCGGCGCCGTTGCCTGCCGGCGCCTGGAGATGGTTGAGCAAGACGGTAAACTTTCCCTCCAGCCGGTTGCCGACGGGGAAATATTAATTGAAGCGCAGACCGTGATTTTGTCCCATGGCCGCAGGCCCAATCCATTCCTGCGCCGGGGCCTGCCGCAATTACAATACAATGATAACGGAACATTGTGGGTCGATGCGCAGACAGGGCTGACCAATTTAGAAAATATTTTTGCCGCCGGTAACGCGGTCACCGGCGCCGGTCCCGTTGTTGATGCCATTGCCGGCGGCAAGGCCGCGGCAAAAAAGATAATGGAGTTCTTAAGCTAATGATGAATACAGGGGAGGGAAACATTCAAGCGGTCCTCGCTAAAAAAGCCAGCGGTGAGAAGATCACCATGCTCACCGCTTATGATTATCCGACAGCTTTATTGTTAGACCAGGCGGGGATCGATATTGTGCTGGTGGGGGATTCTTTGGCCAATGTGGTGCTGGGCCTGGAGTCGACCAAAGAAGTGGGCATGGTGGAAATGCTGCACCACGCCGGGGCAGTGGCCCGGGCGGTGAAAAATGCCATGGTCGTAGGCGACATGCCGTACTGCGCGTATCAACCACACCCGCAGGCCGCGGTGGACAATGCCAGGCAGTTTATTGGGGCAGGATGCTGTGCCATAAAATTGGAATGGTTCGACGGATGCGCGCAGACCGCCAAACAAATCATCGATGCCGGCATCCCGGTGATGGGGCATGTGGGATTGACCCCGCAAACCGCCGCGCAAATGAAGGTGCAGGGCAAAGATGCCGCTGCCGCGAAAGTCATTTTAGAAGAAGCCAAAAAACTGGAGGCCATCGGTTGTTTTAGCATAGTACTCGAATGTATTCCCATGGAACTGGCCCATCTCATCACCCTGCAGTTAAAGATCCCCACCATCGGCATCGGAGCGGGACCTTATTGCGACGGGCAGGTATTGGTCAGCTATGATGTGCTGGGCCTGGCGGCCCGGTACAGCCCAAAATTTTCCAAAAAGTACGTGGACCTGCAGCCGCTGATGCTGGAGGCCTTTAAACAATACAAAAATGAAGTCACCCTGGGCCATTTCCCCGATGACGGCCATTCTTTTCATATGCCGCAGGACGAACTTAAAAAGTTATAAATGAATTTGATTTTGTTGTTCAAAGAAGATTTTATCGCCCCGCAACGCGTGCGGCTTTCCGGTGACCGCAAAGACCATATTCAATCTATTTTAAAGGCCAAGGCCGGAGATGCTTTATGCGTTGGTTTATGCGATGGTCTTATCGGCCGCGGCACCGTGGTTGAGAATGAAACGGAAGTTGTTCTGGAAGTCAATTTTGACCAATCCCCGCCGGACCCGTTGCCGTTGACCTTGATTTTGGCCCTGCCGCGGCCGCCGGTGCTCAAGCGTGTTTTATTATGCGCCGCATCGCTGGGAATAAAAAACATGATCATCCTTAATTTCAACCGCGTGGAGAAAAGCCTTTGGAATTCATCCGCGCTTAAAACCGCGGCCATTCAAGAACAATTAGTGCTGGGTTTGCAGCAGGCCAAGGACACCCGCATGCCTGAGGTGATTTTAGAAGAGAGATTTAAACCGTTCGTGGAAGACCGGCTGCCCGGTTTAATCAAGGGCACCTTGGGCCTGGTCGCCCATCCGGCCGGTAATGGTCCTTGCCCGCATAATATCAAAGGCCCCGTGACCCTCATCATTGGACCCGAGGGAGGGATCATTGATTATGAACTGGAAAAACTGGTCCAACTCGGCTTTAAGCCGGTGGACCTAGGTCCAAGGATCCTGAAAGTAGAATCCGTCCTTCCCTATATGATCGGGCGGATTGGGCTTGCTTTTTGAACGCCTTTTGTTAGAATAACACATTCGTATGACAGAATCTGACCTGATGGACAAAGTTGTCGCCTTATGCAAAAGGCGCGGTTTTATTTTTCAATCTTCCGAAATATATGGCGGTTTAAACGGCGCGTGGGATTACGGCCCTTTGGGCGCGGAGCTCAAACGCAATGTCAAGGCCGCCTGGTGGCAGTCCGTCGTCCATCACCGCGACGATGTCGTCGGTCTGGATGCCGCCATTCTCATGCATCCCAAAACATGGGAAGCTTCCGGGCATACGGCGAATTTTGTAGATATCATGGTCGAGTGTAAAAAATGCAATAAACGGCCGCGCCAGGACCAGTTAAATAACGGCAAATGCCCCCAATGCGGCGGCACCGATTTTTCCGCGCCGAAGGCATTTAATTTAATGCTTAAGACCAACATTGGCGCCATGGAAGACAGCTCTTCCATTACGTATCTGCGCCCGGAAACCGCCCAGGGGATTTTTGTTAATTTTGCCAACATTGTCGATGCCACCCATCGCAAATTGCCTTTCGGCGTCGCCCAAATCGGGAAATCCTTCCGCAATGAAATCACACCGGGCAATTTTACATTCCGCACCCGCGAATTTGAGCAAATGGAAATTGAATACTTTTGCCGTCCGGTGGAAGCGGACCAATGGTATAAAGACTGGATACAGGCCAGGCATCAATGGTACCTTCAATTGGGGATCAATCAGGACCGTTTGCGTTTAAGGGAGCACGGCAAAGACGAGCTGGCGCATTATGCGGCTGGTTGCACCGACGTGGAATTTCTTTTTCCATTCGGATGGTCGGAATTAGAGGGCATCGCCAATCGCGGAGATTACGATTTAAAACAGCATGCCCAACTTTCAGGTAAAGACCTGCAGTACCAGGACCCCGTGACCCAGGAGAAATTTTATCCCCATGTGGTTGAGCCTTCCGGCGGATGCGACCGGGCCACCCTGGCGTTTTTGGTCAATGCTTATCACGAAGAAATTGTCAAGGACAGCACCCGGGTGGTGATGAAATTCCATCCCAAACTGGCGCCGGTCAAAGTGGCCGTGCTTCCCTTATTAAAAAAGAATGAGGGGATCGTGGCCCTGGCCAAGAAAATCAAATCCGGGCTTCAAAAAGACCTGGTTTGCGTGTATGATGATACCGCGGCGATCGGGAAATTGTACCGCCGCCAGGATGAAGTGGGTACAATGTTCTGTGTCACCGTCGATGTGCAATCCCTGGAAGACAACCAAGTGACGGTCCGCCACCGGGACACCATGTGGCAGGAACGGGTCGGGGTGGAACGTTTAAGGGAATATCTAGTCAATAATTTACAGTAGGGGCCGGCCCCTGTGCCGGCCCAGGGTGGGACAAATGCCAGCCCATAAAAGAAGGGGAGTGGTTGAAATTGTGAAGAAGTATGTGTATTCGTAAGGCGCCGGCAAAGCTGAAGCCAAAGGCGAGGCATTGACTAAAAACGTATTGGGCGGCAA
>JACQQW010000244.1 GCA_016206745.1 Candidatus Omnitrophota bacterium
CACGGACTGGCGCTGCATGTTGGAACCCATGAGCGCGCGGTTGGCGTCATCGTGTTCCAGGAACGGGATCAGGGCCGCCGCCACCGAGACCAGCTGTTTGGGAGAAACGTCCATATACTCGACTTTTTCACCCTTGAGGCGGGGAAAATCACCTTTATACCGGCAGGACACCAACGTTTCACTGAACTTACCGTCCTTGTCCACCGGCGAGTTGGCCTGGGCGATGGATTTGACCTGGTCCATGTCCGCGGTCAAGTATTCGATTCTTTTGGTGACTTTTCCGTCGATGACCTTGCGGTACGGGGTCTCGATAAAACCCAGGTCATTGACCCGCGCGCAGGTGGTCAAAGACGCGATCAAACCGATGTTCGGGCCTTCCGGGGTCTCGATCGGGCACACGCGCCCGTAATGGGTCGGGTGCACGTCGCGCACTTCAAAACCGGCGCGCTCGCGGCTCAATCCTCCCGGACCCAAGGCGGACATACGGCGCTTGTGGGTCATTTCCGACAGCGGATTGACCTGGTCCATGAATTGCGACAGCTGGCTGCGGGCGAAAAAATCCTGGATCTGGTTGGAGAACAACCGGGAATTGATCAAATGGTGCACGGTCAAATGTTCGAACGAGCTCATGACCACCAGGCGTTCTTTGATGGAACGCTCCAGGCGGGCCAGGCCGATGCGCACCTGGTTCTGCACCAGTTCACCGACGGACTTGATGCGGCGGTTGCCCAGGTGGTCGATATCATCGCATTCACCGGCGCCTTCGCGCAGACCGATCAAATATTTGATCACCGCCACGACCGTGTCGATGTCCAGGACGCGGTTGTCCATGGGGACATTCGTGGCCAGTTTGCGGTTGACGATGTGGCGGCCGACCTTGCTTAAATCATAACGCTTGGGGTCGAAAAAGAGGCGGAAAAACAGCGTTTCAGCCACTTCCACCGTGGCCGGTTCCGTGGGGCGCATTTTGCGGTAAAAATCCAGCAGCGCTTCTTCCTTGGTGGCGGTGTGGTCCTTCTCGAGCGTGTTGGTGAGCTTGTCAAAACGGTCGCCGAACATCTTCTTCATGTCGTCGCTGTTGGAAAGGCCCATGATGCGCAAAATCTGGGAAGCCGGGAAATTGCGGCGGCGGTCGACATAGGTGATCAGCACGTCATTTAAATCATACTTGATTTCAAACCAGGCCCCGCGGGAAGGGATCAGGCGGCCGTAATAAATGCTTTTCCCCGTAGGATGGGTCTCTTCCTCGAAAGACACGCCCGGCGGGCGCTGAATCTGGGAAACCACCACGCGTTCATCCCCGTTGATGATAAAGGTGCCGGTGTCGGTCATCAGCGGAAAATCGCCGAAATACACTTCCTGCTCTTTGATGTCCACAGGGGTGATCAGGCGCAGCTTGACTTTTAAAGGGGCGGCATAGGTCATCCCGCGGCGCTGGCATTCATAGCGGGAATATTTCTCCTTGCCGATGGCGTAGCCTATATATTCCAGGCGGATCTGCGCGTCGTAGCTTTCCAAAGGAAATACTTCACGGAAAACTTCTTCCAGCCCCTGGTCCTTGCGTTTGTCCCCGGGGATTTCCCTCTGTAAAAACTCTTCATACGACTGGGTTTGGATGTCCAAGAGCTTGGGGAGCTCGAAATTGTCCTGGAACTTGCTAAAATTTCTGATTTTGAGCTTTTCCATATTGTCCGCCGAATTAGGTTAATGAATGTAGAGACGCAGCAATGCTGCGTCTCTACGGATAAAGATCACGACCGAAATGAAATTACTTGAGCTCAACCTTGGCGCCGGCCGCTTCAATTTTCTTCTTGAGTTCTTCGGCTTCGGCTTTGGGAACGGATTCCTTGATGGTCTTAGGCGCGGACTCCACCAATGCTTTGGCTTCAGCCAGGCCTAAATTAGTGACGGCGCGGACTTCCTTGATGACGCCGATCTTCTTCGCGGCATCCACTTCCTTGAGGATGACGTCGAACGAGGTCTTTTCCTCAGGCTGTGCCCCAGCCCCGGCCGCCGGAGCACCGGGGGCGGCCATTGCCACCGGCGCGGCGGCCTGGATCCCCAGCCTGTCTTCCATTGCCTTGACCAGCTCGGCAACTTCCAGGACAGATAAGGACGTGACCTCTTTGTAAATTCCCTCCAACTTAGGAGCAAGTTCTTTAACGGCTGTTTCAGACATCTCAATCCCCTCCCTGTTTATACTGTTGCAGATTTCATAACGTGTCTGACGCTAGACGAGCGTCAGACCTTTTCACTTTTCTGTTTTAAAATTGATACGAAATCCAGTGTTTTGGCATTCAAAGCGCCGGCAAAACGGGTCATCGGCGCGTTGAGTGTGCCCAAAAATTTTGCCAACAGGGCCGGCCTGGACGGTAAATCGGACAACACCTTGATCTGCTCAGTGTTTAAAATACTCCCGTCCAGGACCCCGCCGCAAAGAATGACGCCTTCACGGTCTTTCGCGAACTTTACCAAAATCTTGGAAATCTCAGAGGCGTCCGCGTCGCTTAAAACCAGGGCGGTCTGCCCTTTCAGGCGTTCAGCCAGAGATTCAAATTCAGCGGTTTTAAAGGCAATGCGGGACACGGACGTTTTTGCCACCAGGACATCGGCTTTTTTGCGTTTGAGGTCCTTGCGCAAAGAATCCATCTGGGCCGAAGAAACCCCCTGGAAATTCATCACAAACGCATTGCTTTTTTTGCCGATGCCGTCCTTGACGGAAGCGGCCATCTTCTTTCTATAAATTTCTCCGACTTTCATACCAATTACCTCTGTAATTGTTACTGCTTAGTATTTGCTATAGTTGCTGTAACGTCACCTTGATCCCCGGCCCCATGGTGGAAGCGACCGACAGGCTTTTGATTAAATTACCTTTGACCGCCGGAGGTTTGGCATGGCCAAGCGCTTCAATGACGTGCCGGGCATTTTCGACCAGTTTATTTTCAGCGAAGGAACGTTTGCCGATGCCTAAATGAATGCCGCCTTGCTTATCGGACTTGAATTCCACACGGCCGGCCTTGACTTCCTTGATGGTGCGCTCAACGTCCGTGGTGACGGTCCCGGCTTTTGGGGTCGGCATCAATCCCCGGGGACCTAAAACTTTACCGAGCTTGCTTAAATCGCGCATCATGTCCGGCGTGGCAATGACCACGTCGAAATCCATGAACCCTCCGGCGACTTTCTCGATCAATTCCGTGCCGCCGACATGGTCGGCGCCCGCGGCCTGCGCTTTCGCGGCGGCATCGCCTTTGCAAAACACCGCCACTGTCACCGATTTGCCGGTGCCGTGCGGCAACGCCACCGTGCCGCGCACGCCCTGGTCGGAGGCCTTCAAGTCCAGATTTAAATGGAAATGCATTTCCACGGTCTCGTCGAATTTGACCTTGGGCGCTTTGGACAAACGGGCAATGGCTTCCTGTAAAGACACCGGCACCAGCACATCGCCGGCCGTCTTTTGAACTTCCTTCATTCTTTTGCTTAAACGTGGCATATTTAACCCTCGTACAGACGCAAAATTTTGCGTCTCTACATTATCCTTTCACTTCTATCCCCATTGAACGGGCGGTCCCCGTGATGGTTGCGACCGCTTGATTCAGGTCGACGGTATTCAAGTCGTCCATTTTCATTTTGGCGATCTCCTCCGCCTGCGTAACGGTCAATGATCCGATGACTTCTTTACCGGCGGTGCCGGAAGCCTTGGCCAATTTGGCGCTCTTTTTGATCAAAGCCGACGTGGGCGGAGTCTTGATAATAAAATCAAACGATTTGTCTTTGTAAACAGTGATGACGACCGGCAGCGGCAACGGGTCTTTGCCCTTGGTCTTGTCATTAAATGATTTGCAGAACATCATGATATTGACCCCATGCTGGCCCAGGGCCGGTCCGACGGGAGGCGCCGGGTTGGCCTGGCCCGCGGGGACATACAACCTGATTTGAGCGACAGCTTCTTTTGCCATGGAAAACTCCTAAATCTTCTCTACTTGCCAATATTCCAGTTCAACCAAAGTAGAGCGGCCGAAAATCGAAACGCTCACTTTTAACTTGCCGCGGTCCGGGTAAACTTCCATGACCGAACCGTTGAAATTCGCGAACGGCCCTTGCGCGATGCGCACCGCCTCGCCCACTTCGAAAATGATCTTGGGGGAAGGCTTGCTTTCGGTCTCCTGCGTGCGCTTTAAAATATTGTCGACTTCGGTGTCGGTCAGGGGCTGGGGCTGGCGTCCCGGGCCGATGAATCCGGTAATCCCCGGCGTGGTCTTGATTAAATACCAGCTTTCTTTGGTCATGTCCATCTTGATCAAAAGGTAACCGGGAAAAAATTTACGGGTGGTAATACGCTTTTTCCCGCCGCGCACCTCGGAAACCTGCTCGGTCGGGACAACCACTTGCTCCACGTATTGCTTTAAAGGCGTGCTGGCAATGCGGCTTTCCAATCCCGCCCTTGCCCGCTCTTCAGCGCCCGTTTGCGTATGCACTACGTACCATTTCATGTTCATTTGAGAATTATGGATACCCCTTTTGAAAGAACAAGATCAATGACGGCCACAAAGACCCCCAACAGCACCGAACTGAAAACCACGATCAGCGTCGAGTCCAGCAATTCCCGGCGGGTCGTCCATGAGACCTTTTTCATTTCGGCCATTACTTCGCCGATAAAATTCTGCACTTTAGCGATCATGTCCTTACCCTGCTAAACTAAATTATTTTACTTTCCCCCTCTTTTTTTAAAGAGGGGGTTAGGGGGAGTTCTATTCCCTATATACAACAGGCCTGGCAGGACTCGAACCTGCAACGCACGGTTTTGGAGAC
>JACQQW010000245.1 GCA_016206745.1 Candidatus Omnitrophota bacterium
GCGCCAGCCGCGGCATAGGCAGGGCGATTGCAACGCGTTTGGCCGAACACGGCGCAAACCTGGTATTGGCAGCGCGCACCCAGGGGCCTTTGGACATCACGGTCAATGAATTAAAATCTAAACATGAAATTGACGCCATCGGGGTTTCTTGCGATGTGGCTAAATTGGACCATTTACAGAATCTTGTTGCAAAAGCAAAAGCCCATTTTAAACAAATCGATATTTTGGTCAATGTGGCCGGCGTGTCCAGCCAGCACCCGTTCCATGAACAACCGATCGAAGATTTTGAAATGCTGGCGCAGGTGAATTATTTAGGATATGTGCGTTTGATACGCCTGGTGATCCCGGACATGGTGGCGCGCAAAAGCGGCCAGATCATTAACGTTGTTTCCGGGTCGACTTTGGTTGACCCGATCCCGCGCGGATTTCTGGCTTATAGTTCTTTAAAAATGGGACTGCGGGCCTTTTTAAAAGGATTGTTTTGGGAAATGCGCGAATATAATATCAAGGTCACATCATTGCTGCCCGGGGTGGTCGCCTCTGACTTGACGGACCATCTCAAACACGTGGCCCAAGAGCAACGGGACCGTTTGATGGATCCTGTGGCTGTGGCGGACATGGTTTCCTTCGCCTTGTCGGTTCCCGCCAACGCGTGCCCGTTGGAATTGGCAGTCATTAATCAGTTAACAACCTGGACTAAACCGATTATCGACTATAAACAAACCCAGGCAAAGTAGGGGCGTATGATTATACGCCCGTACAAAAGGTGAGTATGGACAAAACCGTCGCCGTTTTTCAAAAAAATAAATTCCAGGAAGTCAGGATTGGTGTCCGTGAATTTAAAGGCAATGATCTTGTGGACATCCGTATTTGGACGCAAACCCAGGGTTCTGTGGAGATGGTGGCCACGGCCAAAGGGGTGGCGATCAATGTCACTCTTTTGCCTAAACTCCTTAAGCATTTACACGAAGTCGAGCAGGTCTTAAAAGAAAACAGGATGTTATGACCATTGACGCGCACAGCCATTACATGCCGCCGCAAGTGGCGCAGAACACGGCATTCTTCAAGCAATTTTGGTCGGACGCCGATGGGCAATTGCGCCTGATGGATGAACATCATGTCAGCCAAGCGGTGCTTTTATATCCGACCAGCGACGCGCACATAAATATGGGCGGATGGGGCAATGTATGCGCGGTCTATAATCAAGCCATTTCAGATTTGGTCAAGCAATATCCGCAGCGTTTTATAGGGGCAGGTATCATCCCGGTTGACAGCCCTGATCAAATTTCGGGGGAATTAAACCGCATTGAAGATTTAGGCTTAAAAGTAATTTCTTTGGCATCCAGTTATAACGGGGTATATCTTGACGATGAATTATTTTTTCAAGTCTATGAATTTGCCCGCAATACAAACATGCCCATTCATGTTCATCCGCAAATCATGAATCCCATCGGAGAAGACCGGGTGCGGGACCCGCTATTGAGTCCGGTGCTGGAATATGTATTCGACATGTCCATGTGCATCGGTAAAATGATGATGGGCGGTGTATTTTTAAAATATCCGGAAGTGAATTTTATTTTTGCCCATTATGGCGGTGTCCTGCCTATCGTGAAGGAGCGTTTTGACACCACGTATGCCATGCTGCGCCAGCGTAATTTTGTGAAGGACTTGACCAAATTACCTGGGGAATATTTAAAGAATATGTATTTTGATATGAGCGGTTCCAAGTCCGCGGCAACGCTGATGCTGGCCCTGGAAATGACGGATTGTTCGCGCATCTTATGGGGAAGTGATTTCCCCGCCAACCGCAATTTTGCCGCTTCTTTGGGGGCGGCAAGCAGCGCGATCTTGTCTACCGAAGAACGCCGTTTGGTCTGCGGCGGAAACTTTTCTCGCCTGCTTGAAAATAATTGCAAATAGTGATAAAATATTCTTGACATTCAGAATTTATCTGGTAATCTTATTGAACCTTTTTTAACAAAGTTCTTTGACAATTGTTGTCCGATTCAAGCCAAGTTTACAAAAGCCAAGTTGTTTTTTCGGAGAGTTTGATCCTGGCTCA
>JACQQW010000246.1 GCA_016206745.1 Candidatus Omnitrophota bacterium
TCTTTTTCTTTTCTTCATAAATGCCCAGCAAAAGGCACACAAAGTGCAGATAGGAGGACGGGATGAAAACGGCCGCCATCATCAAGGCCCGGTTAAAAAAGAGCGCCGAGTCCGGGTCGCGCGCGGAAATGGTGAAAAAAAGGCCGGTCGCCCAAAACCCGACCACAAATGTAAATAAACAAAACACGTTGTTGAGCTTTGATTTGGGGCTCCTGAACAGAAGAAAAAAACAGAGGAAAAAGCTTGTAAAGGCGTTGATCAGGCTGCTGGTGGTAAAATAATTAAAAACCACAGTTAGAATTTATACGTGAATGTCATCAGGGCCAAATTTATAAATTGTTTATAACGCCCATCCACACCCCCACCCACGGCGTCTCCCACGGCATTGTCGATGGTGCGCGCCTCGTACATAAGGGCGGAATAGGCCATGTCCACGGTCAAATTTTTGGTCAAATCATACCCAAAGCCGGCGGTCAGGCCATGCGAGCTGCTGTCGGGCAAATTCGGTTCCCAGTGGGTATGCGGGACGGGTGTATTATGATGATAATAGCCCCCGCGCAGGCGCAGATGATCGGTGGCCGCGTACTCCGCCCCGATGGCTTGCGACCACACGGATTTCCAGTCGCGGTTTCCGGGGTTGCCGGCGTTTAAAACTGCAAGGCGCGTGGGGTCGGTTTCATCCACCCAATTAATGGCCTCATATTCAACGCTGGACCAGTCCATCCACTCCACGTCGAAGTTGAAAGTCCATTGACCGGTGGGTTTAAAACTGTACCCCATGACCATGCTTTGCGGCAAAGTAAAGCTTTCGGTTAATTTGGTTTCATAAGATGTCCCCCCAAAAATGGCCTGATAATTGGATCCGGAGGTGTTGAGATTGTCCAAATACGCCTTGCCTTCATACATGTGGTTGATACGGCTGCGGTACATCAAGCCGAATTGGTGCCGGTCATTGGGTTTATACATGGCCGCCAGCCGGTAGCCCCAGGCATTGTCCTTGACCTTGAGCTGAAAATCAGCGTCTGTCCCGCCCACCTGGATAAGCTTTTTTGACTTGCTGGCCTTTGTATCATCATTGTCGGCGCTTAACGCGAAAGACCATTGCTCCGTCACCTGATACGCCGCGGTCAGCATGTAGTCTTTGTTCTCAATGACGGCCTCAGTGGTCACGTAACGCAAAGGGCTGTCCTGGGCCCATTGGGTGCCCAGGCCGAAATAAGACGTGGCGCCCAGGCCGATGGTCAGCTTGTCCGTCATAACAGGCACGGCAGCATAAAAATGCGGGACCAGAAATTTATTGCGGCGCATCTGGACTTCATCGCCGGAAAAAGGTTTGTAATCCACCGCCGGGGCAAGGAAAGAAGCGCCGGCGGAAACCTGTGCCCCTTTGACCTGGTTAAGCCCGGCGGGGTTGTAGTAAACCGCGGCAGGCGTACTGGCTTCCCCGACAAAAGCCGTGCCCTTGCCCAATGCCCCGGCATCGGGCAGCTCCACCCGGAACGCGCCGGACCCCGCAGCCATGGCCTGCGCATTAAATCCGACGAGAACGGCAACACCCAAGAGAAACGCAACATAACGGTGGAACACCATACGCACCCTCCTGTAGTTTAAAAATAGATTAAAATATGATTACGGGGGGTATTATAGGCCGACGACAGTCCGACGGAAAGGAAAATTAAAAAAATTTAAGCTCCCCTACCCCGTGCTCTTCATGCCGGAGGCGATGCCGTTGACGGTCAAGAGGAGGATCTCGTCGATCTGGGCGCGCCTGGCATCAGCGCCGGGATTTTCACCCAGGGCCTTCTTCTCCTTCAAAAAACGCACCTGGATGTAATTTAACGGGTCGACATAAGGGTTGCGCAGTTTGATGGATTCCTGCAGGACTTTATGGTAATCCAAAAGCTCTTTTTGCCGGGTGATCTCCAACACCACATTCAAGGCCCGTTCATATTCCGCCGCAATGGCCTCGTGGATGGTGCCGCGCAGGGTCTCATTCTCGACAATGTCGGCGTACAGCCGGGCGATATACAGGTCGGTCTTGGCCAAAGAAGCCTGCACATTATGCATCAAGGAATTG
This sequence comes from Candidatus Omnitrophota bacterium, assembly GCA_016206745.1. Classification (GTDB taxonomy): domain Bacteria; phylum Omnitrophota; class Gorgyraeia; order Zapsychrales; family Fredricksoniimonadaceae; genus JACQQW01. The sequence goes on from JACQQW010000246.1 coordinate 2,078, forward strand.
AAAAACGGCCATTGGCTGTACATTTCACGCAATTGTTCCAGGCCCTGTTCCCCCCGCTCATCAATATAACGGCGGAAGGCAAAACCCGTGCCGTACCAGGCGGAGATGATGTAACGCGACTGCACCCAGGAAAACACCCAGGGAATGGCGCGCAATTGGTCAAAAGATCGCTGGCTGCCGGACCGGGCCGCGGGCCGGGAACCGATCTTGGTGATTTTCAAAATGTTGATGGGCGTGGCTTCGTGGTAAAAATCCAAAAAACCCGGGGTCTCAAAGACCAACCGGCGGTAAAAATCAAAAGCGTCCTGCGACAAAAGCCGCAAATGCTCCTCCCAGACTTTAAGCCGGTCATCGCGCTTTAATTCCCGGCGGGTGACAAAATTGGAAATGACCACGGCGGAGATCAGCTGTTCCAGGTTGCGGTTGGCCACCATGGGGCTGGCGTATTTTTGCGAAATCACCTCGCCCTGTTCGGTCAGTTTGATCAGGCCCGCATCGGCCGCATAGGGCTGGCCTAAAATGGCGCGGTGCGATTCACCGCCGCCGCGGTCGATGGTGCCGCCTTTGCCATGGAAAAATTTAATGTGGACCCCGTATTTTTCGCCCAGGCGGTGCAGGTCCTTCTGCGCCATGTACAAATTCCAGTTGGCGGCCAAATACCCGCCGTCTTTGCTGCTGTCGGAATACCCCAGCATGATCTCCTGCACATTGCCGCGGACCTTCAAATAGGAACGGTACACCGGTATTTCAAATAATACCCTCAGCACCTCCTGGGCGTTCTGCAGGGCGGAAATGGTCTCGAACAAAGGCACCAGGCCCATGCGCGCGGATTTAACGTTCGCGCGCGTCAGCTCAATCAACCCCGCCGACCTGGCCAAATAAAATAAAGACAACAGGTCCACCGGTGTTTCCGTCATGCTGACGATATAGCTGTCGACGATGTTGGCATCAAATTTGGTTTTCAACTGCCGGAACATGCGCATTTGGTCGAAGATGTCCCTGGCCTCAGGCGTACGGCCGGCAGGCAATGCCTTCGGTATTCCAACAATGGCCTTGATCAAGCCCTCCTGCGTCGCTTCACCTTTAAAAATTTCTTCAATGGCAATGCGGATCTTATGGGCATGGTCCCTGAAATCCAGCCGGGCCAGGTGAAAGCCAAACGTTTCCGCCTGGATGATCAAACGCTCCAGGTCCCCGTGTGCGGCCCATTGGCCTTTGTGCTTTAACAGGCTTTCCTGCACCAGGCGCAAATCACCCACAAATTGGCCGCTGTCCTGATACGCCCCTTTGGCCTCGATCAACACCAAAGTCAGGCGGCGGTGCATATAGGAAAATTTTTTGCGGTATACCTCATGGTTTTCATAGCGCTCCAGGTCTTTGGCCAGATCCGGCAGCAGCGCCTGGTCTTTTTCCAAAGACTCCAATAGTTTCCTGGAAACATCAATGTATTGGTCCGACTGGCTGAACCTGCGGATGAACCCTTCGATATTGGACAAATAAAAACGCAGGATCAATTGCCGCTGTTTGAGCGCGGTGGTGCGGGTCACGGCGGGGGTGACATTGGGATTGCCGTCCCGGTCGGAACCGACCCAGGAACCGAAACGGACAAAAGGCCTGATGGTCCGGGCCAGGTCTGCCCCCAAGCGCTGAAATTCGCGGTAAATCCGGTCATGGATATTGGCCACCAGGGCCAAAATCGTGCGTTCGAAATAGTATAATGTCTGGTCCACTTCGTCGAGGACCTCGACTTTACGGCCCCTGACCTCGGAGGTCTGCCAGAGGATTTCCAGGGTCTCCTTCACCCGCTTGACCAGATAATCGCGCTCGGAATTGGTCAAGTCCTGGCGGTTGAGCTGGATGAGCTGGGCTGAAATATAAAACAAATGGTCCAGCACCGTGCGGCGTTTGGCTTCCGTCGGGTGCGCGGTCAGGACCGGCTCGATCTGGCTGCGCGACAAAAAAGCGGCGATGTCTTGCGGGGCAATGTCCTGTTCCACCAAATCTTTTAACACCTTGCGCAGGGACATGTCCTGCAAAACGTCGTCCCTGCGGTCATAATCGCGCAAACGCCTGATGCGCTGGACCTCCTCGGCGATGTTGACCA
>JACQQW010000239.1 GCA_016206745.1 Candidatus Omnitrophota bacterium
GGCTAGGGAGGGGGTGAAAGCGTCAGCTTCCCCCTCCCCTAACCCCTCCCACTAGGGGAGGGGAAAATCACTTAAATATACAGCCGATTCCGGTTAATATACCTGATCACCCCATCCGCCGTCAAATAACGAATGGATTTTTTTTGTTTGATCCGCTGACGGATCAGCGTCGAAGACACATCAAACCAGTCGCGTTCAATAACAATGAAAGAGGCAAATTTTCTTATGCTGTCAATGCTTTTCCATCCGGCCAAGCCGGCCACATTGTCCCCGCCTATGATTAAAAACAATTCTGCCGCCGGATAAATCTTCCTGAAATAATCCAACGTGTCGACGGTGTAAGAAACACCGCCGCGTTTGATTTCAACGTCGGAAACAGCCAGGCGGGGATTGCCTTTTATGGCGGCCTTGACCATGGCCAGGCGGTCCCGGGCGCTTGCGGCGGCGCCGCCATTTTTAAACGGCGGTTGATTGGCCGCCACAAAAATGACCTTGTCCAACCCAAAAGCGTCCGCCGCGGCTTCGGCCATCATCAAATGCCCGGCATGCACAGGATCAAAACACCCGCCGAGAATGCCCAGTTTATTTTCTGATTTGCCCATGGCCGGTGATTTCGTATTTATAGGTGGTCAGGCCTTCCAGCGCCATGGGGCCGCGCGCGTGCAGTTTGTCCGTGCTGATACCCACTTCCGCGCCGAACCCAAACTCAAACCCGTCTGTAAAACGGGTGGAAGCATTGGCATAGACGCAGGCGGAATCCACCCGGTGCAGAAATTGTTGGGCCTCTTTTTTATCTTTGGTGACAATGGCATCCGAATGGTGCGAACCGTAGGTATTGATATGCTCCACCGCCTGGCCCAAACCATTCACGACCCGTACAGAAAGGATCAAATCCAGGTATTCGGTGCTCCAATCTTCCCGGGTCGCTTTTTTGACGCCGTCCTTGATAATATTGCGGACGGCCTGGTCGCCGCGGATTTCGCACCCTGCCCCGCGCAAATCCGCGATCACCGAAGGCAAGAATTTCGCGGCCACCGCTTGATCGACGAGCAAAGTTTCCATGGCATTGCACACGCCCGGCTTTTGGGTCTTGGCGTTCATGGTGATTTGATGCGCCATGGCCAGATCCGCTTTTCGGCTGACATAAACATGGCACACGCCTTTATAGTGCTTGACCACCGGAATGCGGGTATTGGCCGCCACAAAACGGATCAATTCCTCTCCCCCGCGCGGCACGATCACATCAATAATATTTTCCAATTTCAATAGTTCATGCACGGCCTGACGGTCAATGGACTCAATCAACTGTAAGGCATCCACCGGGATTTTAGTTTTGCCCAAAATACTTTTAAGCGCTTTAAAAATGGCCTTATTGGAATGAACGGCCTCGCGGCCACCTTTGAGGATGGCGGCATTACCGGACTTTAAACACAAAGCGGCGCAGTCGCTGGTCACGTTCGGGCGCGACTCATAAATAATGCCCACGACCCCCAAGGGGACGCGGATCTTCTTGATCAATAAACCATTGGGCCGCCGGATGGTCTGCAAAACTTGGCCTATAGGGTCTTTGAGTTTGGCGGTTGCCAACAATGAATCCGCCATGCCCTTAATGCGTTTCTCATCAAGCGTCAGACGGTCGACCAGCGCCGGTGAATAATTTTCCTTTTGGGCCGCGGCCAAATCTTTGCCATTTTCACGGATGATATAAGCGGACTGGTCCAGCAAGGCTTTGGCCATTAAAACCAAGGCCCGGTTTTTCTCCTTTGAAGACACCAATGCCAGGACGCCGGACGCTTTTTCAGCGGCCCGCGCGATTTTGAAAATGCGAACGGATAAATTCATGTTCGGAGTCCCCATCAAAAATTTTGTCTTTCTTTTCTATAAAATAGGTGCCCAGGCGCTGGCCTTTGACCAGGCGCGTTAATACATTGGGGGTGTTGCCGGCGGTGATGATGCAGGGGACATGGGCGTGGGTGGCGATTTTGACGGCGTCGATCTTGGTCTTCATGCCGCCGCGGGCGATGTGGTTCTTGGTGCCCCCTGCCGCGCCCTCGATTTCTGTGGTGATCTCAGATATTTCTTCAAACACTCTTTTATTGGCATCGTACAGGCCCTCCACGTCGGAAAGGATCACCAGCAAATCCGCGCGCAAAAGGCTGGCCACCAGGGCGGAAAGCTTGTCATTATCGCCGAATTTGATTTCTTCCGTCGATGTGGTGTCGTTTTCATTGATGATGGGGACCACCCCCTGTTTTAAAATCGCCTCCAGGGTGTGACGGGCGTTTAGAAAACGGGCCCGGTTGTCGAAATCGTCCCAGGTCAAAAGCACCTGGGCGCATTTTAATTTGACCTTCTTTAATAATTCACTATATACCCGCATCAGGGCGGCCTGGCCGATGGCCGCGCGTGCCTGCAAGGCTGCCAGTTCCGTGGGACGCTTAGACTCCCCTAATTCCCCCATGCCTAAGGCAATGGCGCCGGAAGAGACGAATATGACTTCAATATTTTCTTTGCGCAATGCGGCAACCTGGGAGGCCAAACGTTTCAAGTCTGCAGTTTTAGGCTGCAGTTTGGCATCAGCAATCTGGCTGGAGCCGAGTTTGACGATGATGCGTTTAATTGATTTTTGAAATGTTCTCATATAATAACCTTTGGCCTAATTAGGGAACACGTACAGAAAACCGTACATGTCCCCTAATTAGGTACATGTCCCCGGATTAGGTGCGTGTCCCTAAATTTTCCCTGATTGCCGCCATGACTTTTTCAAGGCCTTCACCTTCCTTGGCGGAAACAGGAAATATGTCTTTGGTCACTTTACGTTTGAACCGGGTCAAATTTTTCTTGGCCTCCGGCAGGTCCATTTTATTGGCCACCAGGATACGGTGCTTGCGCGAAAGCTCCTTGCCGCCCCCTGCGGGGACTGCTTCGCTGTAC
>JACQQW010000240.1 GCA_016206745.1 Candidatus Omnitrophota bacterium
AGTCAAGCGAAGAAAGCGGCTCATCCAATAAAAAAATCTTGGGTCTTCGCAGCAATGCCCGGACCAATGCCGCTCTTTGTTTTTGTCCCCCCGAAAGCATGTCTGGTTTACGGTCCTTTAACTGCGTCAGATGGGCCATTTCCAGTAATTCATCGACCAGTCCTTCATCTTTTTTATCTTTAAGGGCATACTTTAAATTCTGCCGGACGGTCATGTTGGGGAAAAGATTGTAATCCTGAAGGACCAGGCTGATGTGCCGTTCCTGGACCGGCGTATTAATTCCTTTTGCGCTGTCGAACCAAACTTCGCTGTCAATCTCAATGAGCCCTTCATCCGGATCAGTCAATCCGGCAATCATGCGCAAGATCGTGGTTTTCCCTGCGCCCGATGGGCCATAAAGCGTCACCAATTCATGGTCCGTTATTTGAAAATCAACGTCCAGCCGGATAGGGCCGTGACTGGTCATTAAATCTTTTTTAGCCTTTACCTTGATCATGAAATGACTTTCAATTCTTCCCTGTTCATCGCATTCAAGGTAAATAATATCCCAAAAGAAATCAAAAATAGGGTCCCCGAATAGAAGTGGGCATTGGCATAATTCAAGGCCTCCACCTCCCCGAATATCGCAATGGATGCCGTGCGCGTTTCTCCCGGGATACTGCCGCCTACCATCAAAACAACACCGAATTCACCCACTGTATGGGCGAACGCCATGATAATCCCGGTCAACAAAGACGGCTTGATGTTCGGCAGGATCACTTTCAGGAGTGTTTCTCGTTTGGATTTACCTAAGGCATAAGACGCTTCAATGAGAGACTTTGGGAAATTTTGAAACCCGGCTTTGATCGGATTGACCATAAACGGCAGGCTGAACAGGACAGACCCGGCCACCAATCCCAGGAACGTAAAAACCACGTTCACATGTATGTGGGTTTCAAGAAAGTTTCCCAGGAAAGACCGCGGGCTGAAAAGAAGCAGGATATAAAAACCCAGGACGGTGGGCGGTAAGACCAGCGGCATGCTCACCAAAGGTTCAATAATATATTTCCATTTGCGGCGGGTAAAAACGATCCAATAGGCCAGGGGAACACCGGCAGCAACAAGAATGAGCGTTACCGCCAGCGCCAACTTGAACGTCAATAAGAGCGGGCTTAAATCAAAACTCACACGGGGCCCTTCATCAATGTCACTTCATTGGTCTTGACCAACCACTCGACCTCTTCCTTGTCTTTGAGATTCATTTGACCGGTCGATTGCGCGGAAATAATGGATTCAATGGTGTGGTTTCTATAGTTGAGAGTGATCTTGGCCAGAATCGGGCCTTTGTCTATTTTTTTGATCGTGGCTTTGAAACGGTTTCGCAAACTGATCATACCCGTCAGGTCTTTGGCGATCCCCACTTCGGTTTCCTTAAAAAGGAGCGTCACCCGGTCTTTGACCTTATAATGCGGCGGCCCCTTCTTTCCTTCCAGGACAATGGAACTAAACTGATCACCGTCTACATCCACATGGATGATGGAGATATTGTCCGACGATTGGATATCAACGATCGTTCCTTGGAGTTTGTTCATGGCAAGACATAACCGTATTTCTTAAGAATTTCCCCTGCTTGATCTGAAAAAAGAAAATCAAAAAACTTTTGAGCGTCTTCCAGGTTTTCCTTTTGCGCATGTTTGAGGATGACCACACCTTGGGCAACCGGCTCATAGGCCCCTTTTTCAATCTCGACCCATGTGCCTTGGGTCTTCATATGTGCGGCCAACACAATCGATTTGGCCGTAAATCCGAGATCAGCGGCTTTAGATATAACGAATTGATTCACCTGGGCGATGCTTTCGCCATAGACAAGCTTTCTGTCCACCTGGTCGTATAAATGATAATATTTAAGGGCATTCACGGCCTGACGGCCGTAGGGTGCTGTATTAGGAGAGGCAATCGCAATCTTTCTGACCTCCGGTTCGCCCACCGCTTCAATCCCCTTCGACAAATCGACATCATTCATGGCCCATAAAACAATCGTCCCATAAGCATACGCCTTGGGATCATTGTACGTCAACCCTTCTTTCTGAAGCGTTTTGGGATAATCCATGTCCGCTGAAAGAAAAACATCAAACGGCGCGCCGTTTTCGATCTGTGCGGTGAATTTGCCTGAAGAACCGATAACGGATTTTATATTAATCCCGGTTTCTTTCTGAAATTGGGCTTTCAATTCTTCGAATGTATACTGAACGTTCGCGGCGACGGCAACAGTCAAGTCCCCGGCAAAAGCACAAACTGAGGAAAATAATATGAGTAAAAGCGGTGGTATGATTGTTTTAATTTTCATTCAAGGACGACGGGGAATTTGCTTTAAAGTGGCGGGGTCGACGGGAGTTGAACCCGCGGTCTTCAGCGTGACAAGCTGATGTGTTAACCAGGCTACACCACGACCCCAAATTACCACAGAATTTCTATTCCAAATACATCCAGAAACATTTGGGGTCTGTCCAGCTCCGCTGGGCGACCCCCAAAAGGCATTTTCAGTAAAGGGTTAGTTTAATGGCCGGAATAAATTTTGTAAAGTAAATTTTATATATGGTGGGCGGTGAAGGAATTGAACCCTCAGCCTTTTGAATGTAAATCAAATGCTCTAACCAATTGAGCTAACCGCCCCGATTGAGTTTACTATTAAACCGGCTGTATGTGAAGTAAATGATGAGGCCCACCGCCAGCCAGATCAACAGCCGCCACCAGGTATCGGCGTCCAGGGACGTCATCATGGCCAGGCACACCAAAATCCCCAAAAACGGGAACAGCGGAAAACACGGCACCCGGTAAGGCCGCGGCAAAAGCGGCTGGGTATAGCGTAAAATCATCACCCCGGCGCAGACGATGACAAAAGCCAGCAATGTCCCGATGGAGGTCATGTGCCCGAGCTTGGAAATCGGAAAAAAACCGGCAAAGAAACTGACAAAAAACATGAACAATACATTTGACCGCCACGGCGTGCGCCACCGGGGGTGGATGTCCGAGAACATCTTCGGCAAAAGGCCGTCGCGCGACATGGAATAAAAGACCCGCGACTGCCCCAGCAGCATGACCAAAATCACCGACGTAAAACCGGCGATGATGCCCAGTTTGATCATCATTTGCAGCCATGGGTGCGGGGTCAAATTGATCGCGGTGGCCACCGGCGCGGCATCGCCGCGCATGGCCTGGTAATTGACCATGCCGGTCAACACAAAAGAGAATGCCAGATACAAAACGGTGCAAATGGCCAGGGACCCCAAAATGCCTATGGGCACGTCCTTGTGCGGGGCGCGCGACTCCTGGGCCGCGGTGGAAACCGTGTCAAAACCGATATAGGCGAAAAAAATGATCCCAGCGGCGCGCATAATGCCGCTTAACCCGAATTCACCGAATTTTCCGGTATTTTCCGGGATAAACGGATGGTAATTGTCCGGGTTAATGTAGTGAATGCCGACCGCGATAAAAATCAAGACCACGGCCAATTTTATGACCACGATGGTGGAATTGACCCAGGCCGATTCCTTGATGCCGACCATGAGCAAGAAAGAAATCAATACAATGATGATCATGGCCGGAATGTTGACAATGCCATGCGCCTGCGTCCCGTCCGCCAAGGTAACGGCGTCGAAAGGGCAGGCGGCAAATTGCGCCGGCAAAGTGACGCCTAAATCATGCAAAAATGACTTCACATACCGCGACCAGCTCACCGCCACCACCGCCGAGGCCACCGCGTATTCCAGCACCAGGTCCCAGCCGATGATCCAGGCGATGAATTCCCCCATGGTGGCATAACTATAGGTGTACGCGCTACCGGCAACCGGAATCATGGCCGCCAGTTCGCTGTAACACATGCCGGCAAAAGCGCAGCCCACCGCCGCCACCATAAAAGACAGCACCACCGCCGGGCCGGCGTTTTCCGCCGCCGCGATGCCGGTCAGCGAAAAAAGACCGGCGCCGATGATGGCGCCTATCCCCAATGAAACCAAACTCCAGGGGCCCAAAGATTTTTTGAGCGTGTGCTCCCCGCCTTCGGAAGCGGCAATGATTTGATCAATGGGCTTTTTAATGAATAAATTCATGCGCGGTCCTTTCCGCTTGTGTCATTGCCGTAAGCTCCCAATCAATTCTTTTATATCGCCAATATTATGCTCGCGCATATACGATTCTATTCCCTCCAGCACCTCGATGGGAGCGCGGGGATTGACAAAATTCATGGTCCCAACCGAAACCATGGAAGCGCCGGCGATAATAAATTCCAAAGCGTCTGCGGCTGTGGCAATGCCGCCCATGCCTATAATGGGGATTTTAACCGCCCTGTATACCTTATGCACCATGGCCACGGCAATGGGCCTTATGGCCGGGCCGGAAAGACCGCCGGTGAAATTGCCGATCCTGGAACGGCGGGTCTTAATGTCAATGGCCATGGCCGTAAATGTATTGACTAAACTTAACCCGTCCGCCCCGCCGGCCCCTGCCGCCGCGGCGATTTCACCAATGTCCGTCACATTGGGCGATAATTTAGCAATGACCGGGAACTTGGACACGGACTTTATGCTCTTGACCAAATCTTCCGTGGCCCGCGGGTCCTGGGCCACTAAAGTCTTATGTTTAAGATTGGGGCAGGACAAATTCAACTCCACCGCCGCGATGCCGTCCTGGGCATTGAGTTTTTCCATGATCCCGGAAAATTGTTCGGGTGTATGCCCCAAAATGCTGACAATCAAGGGCACGCCGGTTTTTTTTAAGGAAGGCAGTTTGGTTTTGATAAAAGCGTCGACGCCGGGGTTTTCAATGCCGATGGCATTGATCATGCCGGACGGGGTCTCAAAAATGCGCGCCGGCGGGTTCCCCGCCTGCGGATGAAAAGTGACGGTCTTGGGGACAATGGCCCCCAGCCGCCTGACTTCCTCCAAATTATAATAACGCTCCGCATGGCCGAAGGTGCCGGAGGCGACCGTCACCGGGTTGGCAAAAACCGCATCCGCGATTTTGATGGATATATTAATGGAACACCACCTCGTCTAAATCAAAAGCCGGGCCGTTGTAACAGACCGTCTTATACCCGTTCTTGGTCAGGATGGAACAGCCCAAACAGGCGCCCAGGGCGCAGGCCATGATCTCCTCGCAGGCCGCTTGGCCGGGCAAACGGTGCCTGGCCGCGAATTCCTGCACCGCGCCCATCATCGCGTGAGGGCCGCAGGTATAAATAAAGGTTGTTTGCGGATCAAGCGCGATCTTGTCAAACAGACCGCTGACCCGCCCCTTATGGCCAAGCGACCCATCGTCGGTGGCCACATGCACCTTGACCCCATTGTCTTTAAATTCCTTCATGGGATATACATGCCCGCGGGTCCGCCCGCCGTAGAGTAAAACAAGCTCATATTTTTTGTTCTTCAACACATCGCAGAGGATGAGCATGGGCGCCACCCCGATGCCCCCGGCAATCATGACCACTTGCCTGGTGCCTTGCGGCGGCAGGGCAAACGGCGTACCCAAAGGCCCCAGCACATCGAGGGTGTCGCCTTTTTGTTTGCGGGACAATAGGCGCGTGCCCGGCCCAACTGCTTCATAAAAAATCTCGACATATCTTTGGACCCGGTAAACACTGAAGGGACGGCGGAAGAAAGGTTCTAGGCCTTGCTCATTGGTGCGGATGTGCACAAACTGCCCCGGCCTGACTTCCTTGGCCAATTGGGGGGCGTCAAAAACCAAACGCCAAAACTGCGGGCAGAGTTGTTCATTGCTGATGACTTTATATGTGTTCTGGATTTTGTCCATGCCGCGCTATTATACAT
>JACQQW010000247.1 GCA_016206745.1 Candidatus Omnitrophota bacterium
CTATTTTATTATTTAATTTAATATTAAAAAATACTTATTTATATAGGTCTATGGCGGATCGGACAGATAATGTTAGACTCATAATTTATGAGTTAGTGGGTGGTAAGCAGAATGTTTTGGGCATTGAATATCTCAATAGGACCCTTATAGAGGCAAATTACCAACTGGAAACTCCCCAAAATCTTGATTCTATTTATAAGGATGAACTTCTTTCACAAATTGCCGGTATTTTGCGGAATTCATATAGAGGTAAATTGGTGCTGCATGTTACGGTTCCATCAAACAGACAAATTGATGAAATAGCGGATAGAGCACAATTGTCAGGGGTTTCCCCCGCGGCGGGTAAAACGCCTGATCATGTTCAATATGACCGCGCCGAATTTTCAAAGAGTGATCAGTTGGATATTCTCAGAAAAGAACTGCCGGAATATGTAACTGGATTAAAGCAGGACATAGGTGCAGAAGATGAAACGGAAGGCCCCGAAGCTGCAATAGCCCGGCATTTGGATACAGTAAGATTAGTGTTCAAAAATGCTAGAATACATCATTTGGGGGTGTTAAACGCCAGAGCTAATTTAGGAAGAGAGGTCACAGAATATGTAAGACAAAAAATAGACCAGATTATTCAGCAGCATGGCCTGACTCTTTCACCCAGTGAAATCAAGTTAAGCATAAGAGGACAGCGTGAGCTTTCTGTGTTTAAGATTACATTGAATACCGATTCGGCAATGACAGTTTATAACGGTGGTATAGACCTCGATACGGCCAACGTGAACTGGAAAATCGGCAAGGACGGCAAAGGCGTGGAAATCAACGTTGACCGGGCTATGATCGAGCGCATCAAGCGCAATGGCATCGACAGGCTGACTCCGGTGATTTTCAGGGTCACGCCGATTACAAGCGTCTGGCCATTGGTCGGCCTGCAGCCGCCAAGGAAAGAAGACCAATTGGCCGGAGTATAAAAAATTTTTAAGAATTTACTTGGGGGAGTAAACAGATATTTTTCTTGAAAAAACATTAGGGCATTGTATACTCTTTGTAGATACAAGGAGGTGATGTTATGGTGCTCACGGTACAGCAGTGGGGTAATAGTTTGGCGGTGCGTTTGCCCAAGCCTTTGGCCCAAAGAATTCATGTGCATAAAGGGTCCCAATTGGATTTGGCGGTGGTGGACAATAAACTGGTTTTAAGCGCCGGGCGAACAATGAGATATGATTTGAAGAGTTTGGTCAGAAAAATAAAGGCCACTCATCCCGATCAGGATACGGGGCGTCCGGTTGGCCAGGAGATCTGGTAGCATGGCACGGTACGTTCCCGATCAGGGCGATTTGGTATGGGTGAGTTTCAACCCTCAAGCGGGGCACGAACAGGCAGGATTAAGGCCTGCTTTGGTTGTGTCTCCGGGGGTTTATAACTCAAAGGCGGGATTGGCTTTGATGTGTCCTATTACAAGCCAAGTCAAAGGATATCCTTTTGAAGTTCAATTGCCTCTAACATCTTCTGTACGTGGCGTGGTCCTGTCGGATCAGATTAAAAGCCTTGATTGGCATGCCCGTAAAACCAAGTTTATTGAGCGCCTGCCTGCCGTTGTCACCAGGGAAGTCCTCGCCAAGGTAGAAGCCATTTTAAAAGGTTGAAAATCATTAGCGGCAAAGTTTTTTTACAAATATTTTTTGTTAATTGACACAGATTGGACAACCGCATATAATCAACACCATGCCTAAAAAAATTACCCCATTCATTGTTGTTTTATGCTTAATTTTTATTTGCGCAAGCGCTAAACATTCATCGGCGCAAGCGGTTGCGCCGGACCCATCGACGGAGCAGGCGCCGGCCGCAACAAATGCCCAAATCAACGAAGACTCCGGTGATTCTGAGGAAGATGCTGCCGCGCAGCCGGCTGCACCCACAGGGGTCCCGGGAAAAACCGTCAAATCCATTGATATCCAGGGCAATAAATCCATCGGCATTGCCCAGGTCCTGGCCAAAATCAAGACCCGGGTGGGCCAGGAATATCAGGAAAATGTGGTCAGCGATGATCTCAAGCGCCTTTATAATACCGGCCATTTTTCCGATGTGCAAATCGACCATGAGGACCATCAGGGCGGCTATAAAATCATTGTGCGCCTTAAGGAAAAACCCATTGTAGAGGAATTGACCTTCTCTAAATTGCGTTATTACAATAAACGTTTCCTGGAGAGCAAGATCAAGACCAAGAAAGACAAATTCTTGGACAATAAGACCCTCAAGGACGACATCAATACCATTGAAGAGCTTTACAAGAAAAAGGGGTTGACCCAGGCCAAGGTGGATGTGGAAACGTTTTTGGACGATGTCACCAACAAAGCGACTTTGCATTTTATCATCCGCGAAGGCTTTCGCATGAAGATCAAGCGTATCAACATTTACGGCAATACCGCGTACCAGGACAAAAAGATCATCAAGGTCATGAAATCGCGTCCGGCCTGGTTGTTTAATTCCGGGTTTTTAAAAGAAGACCAATTGGAAGAGGACATGACCCGCATCCAGTCTTTTTTTGAGCAGAACGGCTATATTGACGCCAAGGCCGCTTATAAAGTTGAACCGCTGTATAAGGGATTGGTGAATGTGGATGTCAACATTGAGGAAGGCAAACGCTATTATGTCGGAGATGTGGCGGTCACCGGCAACAGTATTTTATCCGAGCTTGACATCAAGAGCAATCTCAAGAACATGCGCGAAGCCAATGTTTTCAGCCGTGAAAAACTGGATGAAGACGTCAATAATGTCCGCAATGCCTATTTTGACCGCGGGTATATTTCCGCCAATGTTGAGGAAGCCACGTCTTTTAATACCGAGACCGGCAATGTGGACGTTAAGCTGGATATTAAGGAAGGCAAGCTCGCCTATATCAATAAAATCAAGATCCAGGGCAATGCCCATACCCGCGACATCGTCATCCGCCGCGAATTGCGCATGTACCCCGGAGACCAGTTCGACGGCAAGAAATTGCGCAAGTCCAAGGAACGCCTGCGCAATTTGGGTTATTTTGAAGATGTCGGTTATGACATTGAAGACACCGATCAAGCCGACCAAAAAGATCTGGTTGTGCAGGTCAAAGAGGCCAAGACCGGGAGTTTCTCCTTCGGCGGCGGCTACAGCACGGTGGACAAGCTGGTGGGCTTTATTGAACTTGAACAGAAGAATTTCGACATTGCCAACTGGCCTTCATTTACCGGCGGCGGTCAGAATTTGCGCCTGCGCGGTGAACTGGGCTCCACCCGCCAGAACGTGCTTTTGAGCTTTACGGAACCGTGGCTTTTTGATTACCCGGTCTCCGGAGGGTTCGACGCGTTCTTGACCGACACCAAGCGCGACAGCAGCACCGGTTATGCCTACGATGAGCGCCGCACCGGCGGGGACCTGCGTTTGGGCAAGAGTTTCAATGATAATTTCAATATAGGTTCCTATTACCGCCTGGAGCAAATCAAAATCAATAATTTGGACTCCGCTGTTTCCGCGGATTTAGCGGCGGAAGAGGGCACTAATGTGGTCAGTTCCTCGGGACTCTCCGGCACGCATGATTACCGCGACAGTCCGATAAGCCCGACCACCGGCTGGATGATTGCCAATAATGCGGACCTGGCCGGCGGGCTCTTGGGCGGGGACAAGGATTTTTACCGCCTGCAGACCAGCGGCAATTATTATATACCCATTAAATTCAGTGAATTGACCACGGTGATGGAGCTCAACGCCAGGACCGGCATGGTGAAAGCGTACGGGGACTCCGACCGGGTGCCCATCTTCGAGCGTTATTTTGCCGGCGGCGCGCATTCCATCCGCGGGTATAATGAACGTAAAGTCGGGCCATTGGATCCCAATACCAATGATTCTGTCGGTGGTGAAGTTATACTCGTGGGCGGCGCCGAGTACACCGTGCCGATCATCGATATTCTTAAAGCCGCGGTGTTTTTTGATACCGGCAATGTATGGAGCAAGGTCAAAGACTATGGCAGCGGCGGCTTGAAATCCGGCACCGGCTTGGGGTTAAGGGTCAAGACCCCCATTGGTCCGATCAATCTGGACTATGGGTTTCCATTAAACAATGAACCCGGTGAAGAGAAAAGAAGCGGCAAATTTTATTTCAGCGTGAGTCGCGGATTCTAAATAATAAGAGGAGGCTGGTATGAACAGGGCAAAAGTTTTCGGGTTAACAGCAGTATTAGGTTTAGCATTAGCAACAGCGGCATTCGCCAAAGATTTGAAGATCGCTTACGTCGATTTGAGCCGTCTGTTTGACAATTATCAAAAGACCAAAGAGTATGATGCCGTGTTACAAAAAGAAAGCGAAGGCTTTCAAAAAGAGCGCGACGCTATGATCAATAAAATCCGCGATGCCCAGGGAAAATTGGCGCTTTTAAAAGAAGATGAGAAGCAAAAAGTGCAAGGAGACATCGACAAGCAAAAGAACGATTTGATCGAATACGACAAGCAAAAACGCACCGAATTGGCCAAAAAGCGCGATGAGAAAGTGCGCGAGATCCTTTTGGAAATCGAAAAGATCGTCAGTGAAATGGCGAAAAAAGAAGGATATGATTACGTCCTTAACGACCGGGTGTTGATTTACGGGGACCAAAGCCAGAACATTACCGACAAGGTTTTAAAGGCCCTCAACGACGGCCTTGGAAAAAAATAACCATGAACCAGGACAATCGCTTCGTGTCCGGTTCATGGTTACCCTGCATCGGCTGCGAAGCGCTTAGCCTGGTGCGGGGTAATTAACATGCATTTATCCCTTGCCGATATTGCCCGGTTGGTTGGCGGCGAACTCATCGGTGACGGGAATGTTGAAATCAGCGGATGTTCCGGGATTTTAGAAGCTAAAAAAGGGGACTTGACTTTTTTGGCCAACCCGAAATATTCGCCGCAGGCAGAAACAACCCAGGCCTCAGCAATCATCATTCCCCGGCAGATGACCCTGCCGGGGAAGTTTTTTATTAGGGTTGATAATACTTCCCTTGCGTTCACTCAGGTCCTCAATCGTTTTATTGAGCGCCTTCCTAATCACCATCCTAAAGGCATCCATCCCACCGCGATCATCGCGCCGGACGTTAAGATAGGCAAAGGTGTGGCAGTGGGCGCGTATACCGTTATTGAATCCGGTTCTTCCATTGGTGAATACAGTGTGATTTATGGACACTGTTATATCGGCCATGGCGCACGTGTCGGGTCCAACAGCCTGATTTATCCCCAGGTGGTTGTGCGTGAAGGGGTTTTGATCGGCCAAAGGGCCATTGTCCACAGCGGCACGGTGATCGGTTGTGATGGTTATGGGTATGTTACGGTGGAAGGCAGGCACGTGAAAATACCGCAATTAGGCACCGTGGTCATTGAGGACGATGTTGAAATCGGCGCCAATGTCACCATTGACCGCGCCCGGTTCGACAAGACGGTCATTGGGGAAGGGACAAAAATTGACAATTTGGTGCATATCGCGCACAATGTCACTGTCGGTAAGCATTGCTTGATCGTTGCCCAGGTGGGTATTTCCGGCAGTTCGCGCATCGGTAATTATGTCATCCTGGCGGGGCAAGTTGGGGTGGTCGGCCATTTGAGTATCGGTGACGGCGCGGTCGTGGCCGCCCAGTCTGGGGTGAGCAAATCCATTAAGGCCGGCGAACAAGTTTTCGGGTCACCCGCACAGCCGATCAAAGAGGCCTTCAGGACCAATGCCCATGTGCAGCGTTTGAGCCATTACGCGGCAACAATCAAGGATTTGAAGAAGCGGATTGAAGAATTAGAGAAAAAAGGACAATAAAATAAGAAATCAAAAGACCATTGCCGGCCCCGTGTCATTGTCCGGGGTCGGTTTGCATACGGGCGTAAAAGTCAATTTAACGGTAAGACCCGCCGGTACCGGCGAAGGGGTCCGTTTTGTCCGCATCGATTTGGACAAAAGACCGGTGGTGCCGGTCTGCCCCCGGACTGCCGTCATGGATCCTCAGGTCACCCGGTGCACTGCGGTGGAGGCTGCGGGGACCAGGGTCTGCACCATTGAACATATTTTGGCCGCGGCCAGCGGTTTGGGCATCGATAATTTGACGGTGGACATCGACGCCGAAGAAGTGCCGGGGATGGACGGCAGCAGCGTTGAGTTTACGGCGGCGTTCAACAAGGCCGGCATCGTCGAACAAAATGCCCCCAAAGAGTTTATTGAGGTCAAATCACCCATCAGCGTGGGTTCAGGCGGGGCTTCTTTGACCATTGTGCCGGCGCAGCAATTTAAAATTTCCTATATGTTGGATTATGACCTGGCGGGCCTGCGTTCTCAATTGGTTTCAACCGTGGTCACGCAGGAAATTTTTGAGCAGGCCATCGCGCCGGCGCGCACGTTTTGCCTGCATAGCGAAGTGGCCCTGATCCGCGGGCGGGGGTTGGGCAAAGGCGCCGATGAACACAACACCCTGGTCATGGGAACGGATGGCCCTGTCGGCAACAGCTTGCGTTTTCCCGACGAGTGTGCCCGCCATAAAGTGCTGGATATTGTAGGCGACGTGTTCTTGCTCGGGCGTCCCTTGCGCGGGCACGTGATCGGTTTTAAAAGCGGGCATGCTTTAAACCGTCAATTGGTCCAAAAAATCATGGAGCATGAGCGTATGAACGGAAAAGTTTACGGAATCAATGACATCATGAACATCCTGCCCCACCGCTATCCGTTTTTGCTGGTGGATAAAGTGATCGAAATCGAGCCCGGCAAGAAAGGGGTCGGGATCAAGAACGTCACCATCAATGACGGTTTTTTCCAGGGGCATTTTCCATCCAAACCGGTCATGCCCGGCGTGCTCATGGTGGAAGCCATGGCACAGACCGCAGGGGTGGTGGTCTTGACCGGAGGGGCGCATCCCGGTAAAGTGGCGCTTTTTATGTCCATTGAAGCCGTGAAATTCCGCCGTCTGGTCGCCCCGGGTGATCAACTGGTCATGGAAGTTGAGATTGTCCTCGACCGCGAGCGCACCACCCAAGTCAAAGGCACTGGCAAGGTGGACGGTGAAACGGTCGTTGAGGCTGAAATGCTTTTTTCGTATACGGATAAAAGCTATTTGAAGAACCAAGAAAATGTCCAATAGTATCCACAAGACCGCGATTGTCAGTGCAGACGCCCGGTTAGGCAACGATGTCAGCATCGGTCCATATGCGGTCATTGAGGGGCCGGTGACCATAGGCGACAATTCCGTCGTCGGATCGCATTGCGTCATCGAGGGTAATACCAGCCTGGGCAGGGCGTGCCAGCTTTTTACCGGGGCCGTCATCGGCAGCCGGCCGCAAGATAAAAAGCACCGCAAAGAAGACCGGGTGTATTTGAGCATCGGCGATTATAATATTTTCCGGGAATATGTCACGGTCAACCCCGGCACCATC